>NZ_JBEOXE010000041.1:0-76099 GCF_040296485.1 Streptomyces sp. NPDC002138
CGCCGCCGAGTGCGATCGGGGTGATGCCCTTGGCCTTCAACGCCTTGCTGGAGGAGACCAGTTCGTCCCAGGTCTTCGGCGCGGTCAGTCCGGCGTCGGCGAGCACCTTCTTGTTGTGGAACAGCAGCACCGGCTGGGTGCCGCGCATCGGGACGCCGTACGGCTTGCCGTCCACCACGGCCGAGTTGAAGACCGACGGCAGGAAGTTGTCCTTCAAACCGGGGTCCTGGGCGATGAACCCGTCCAGCGGGAGCAGCAGACCGGCCTTGACGAACGGCTGGATGGAGCCGCCGCCCCAGTTGAAGAAGACGTCGGGGGCCTGCGGGGTGTTGATGACGGTCTGGAGCTTCTGCTGGTAGTCCGCGCCGGGGACGGTGTCCAGGACCACCTTGACCTTGGAGGTCTTGTTGAAGGTGTCGACGATCTGCTTCTCGACCTTGTTGGTGGCGTCACCGTAGACCATCACGTGGATCGCCCCGGAGCCGCCGGCGCCTGTGCCTCCGCCGGACCCGCAGGCGGTGACCGCACCCAGAACGAGCGCGGTGAGCGCGCCCATCGCGGCGAATCTCGAACCCATATCCTGCCCTCGGTTTCGAATGTTTCGAGTACATTGCCGAATGTTGTCGGAAACCTAGGGCCGCTCTTCCCGTCCGTCAAGGGCCCGGACGGAATCCGCTCGGGACCTGCGCCGGGCTACGATCCGTCCGACAATGGCCATTCACAGCGGAGTTCGCCCAGCAGGGGCGGTGCAGGAGGATCTCGTGACCAGACCGGCTACCCTCGCCGAGATCGCGCAGGAGGCGGGGGTGTCCGCACCGACTGTTTCGAAGGTTCTGAACGGCCGGGCGGACGTCGCCCCCGCCACCCGGGAGCGCGTGGAGGAGCTGCTCCACCGGCACGGCTACCAGCGCAGGCGCGGCACCGCGCAGGCCAGCCCTCTGCTGGAGCTGGTCTTCCACGAGCTGGAGAGCGCCTGGGCGATGGAGGTGATCCGCGGTGTGGAGAACGTGGTGCGCGAGGAGGGCCTGTCGATCGTCCTCTCCGAGTCCTCGGGCCGGCTCAGCCCGGGCCAGTCCTGGGTCGACGGGGTGCTCGCCCGCCGCCCGACCGGCGTGCTGCTGGTCCTCTCCGGCCTGGACCCGTCCCAGCAGCGGCAGCTGACCGCCCGCGACATCCCGTTCGTGGTGATGGACCCGGCCGGCGACCCCGGTCAGGAGGTGCCCGCGGTCGGTACCACCAACTGGGACGGGGGCCTGGCCGCCACCCGGCACCTGCTCGACCTCGGCCACCGTCGGATCGGCCTGATCAGCGGACCCGGCCGGATGATGTGCAGCCGGGCGCGGGCCGGCGGCTACCGCGCGGCGCTCGACATGGCAGGCGTCGCGCACGACCCCGAGCTGGTCCGCGCGGGCGACTTCCACCACGAGGCCGGGCGACGGGCCGGTCTGGAACTGCTGAGCCTGCCCGACCGGCCGACGGCCGTCTTCGCCGGCAACGACCTGCAGGCGCTCGGCCTGTACGAGGCCGCCCGCGAGCTGGGTCTGCGCATCCCCGAGGACCTCAGCGTGGTCGGCTTCGACGATCTGCCGCTGGCTCGCTGGGTGGGCCCGCCACTGACCACCGTGCGGCAACCGCTGACCGCGATGGCCGAGGTCGCGGCCCGGATGGTCATCGACCTGGCCCGGGGCGCGCGGCCCGCCACACTGCGCGTCGACCTGGCCACCAGCCTGGTCGTACGCAGCAGCACCGCGCCACCCCGCACGCCCGACCGGGCGCCCGCGGCCCCGACGGACGCCTGACGGCACGCCGGAGCTTCCCCCGGGTTCACCGATCAGACTCGGGTCGCCTCGCGACAGTTTCGAGGACGTTGCCACCGGGCCCCGGCTCCGCCGGGAGGCGGCCCGGGGCCCGCTCGGCCAGCCGGATCGCCTGGCCGAGCTGGTGGCTGCGGACGAGCACGTCGTAGCAGAGTCCGCGGTCCCGGACAGCCGCCAACCCGCGTTCGGCATCAGGTCGTTGCAGCCAGCGCGGATCCGGCTCGCCTTGCACGAGATGGCGCAGGGAACGCAGACGGGCGCCGCCGGGCCCGGCGAGCAGCCCGTCGAGCTGGTCAATGATCCCGGGTGACGTGAGGTCGGCCCAGCCGACCACGAGGGCACGGCCGCCGGGGTGTCGAACGGCGTGCGGCAGCCGGGCGCGCCGGCGGGCAGCCGCAGGCCCGGGGTCAGCTTGACGCGTGGCACAGGAGGAACCCCGGCCGGTGCACGGCGGGGGTTCCTCGAGGCGGTGCCGATCAGGCAGGTCAGCGCTTCAGGGTGAGGACACCCGGCCGCCACGGCAGCTGGTCGTAGGGGCCGCCCGCGGTGGGCGACTTGCCCTGGTACAGGAGCTGCAGGTTGCAGGGGTCGATGGTCATGGTCTGGTCGGGGTTGTTGCGGACCAGGTCACCGTGGCTGATGTCGTTGGTCCAGTTGGCACCGCTGTTGGCCTTGCCCGCGAAGGGGTTGCTCTCGCTGGCTGCCTGCGGGGTCCAGGAACCGCTCAGGCTGGAGGCCGTGAACGAGCGGAAGTAGCGCTCCTCGTTGGCACCCCGCGCCTCGACGATCATGAGGTACTGGTTCTGGCCCTGCACCTTGTAGACCTGCGGCGCCTCGAACAGGTTCTTCACCGTGTCGCTCATGACCGTCGTGTACGACGAGCCGAAGTTGCCCGGGAAGTTCCCGATCGGCATGCTCGCCCGGTAGATGCTGCCGTTGTCACCGGCGAAGAACAGGTACATGTTCTGGTCGTCGGCGATCAGGGTCTGGTCGATGGGAGCGGCGCCCGGGATGCTGCCGGTGAACAGCGGCTGCGGCGCGGACCAGCCGTTGGGGTTGGTCGGGTCGCTCGAGGTGCGGTAGATGAAGGGCCACTGACCCCACTGGTACGCCAGCACCCAGATCTTCTTGGGCGCGAAGTAGAACAGGGTGGGAGCCACCGCGGCCTGGTTCATGCCGGTCTGGCCGGCCGACGCCATGTCAGACCAGTTGGTGAAGGGGCTGAACATCATCGAGCCGTACGACGACCCCGCTACGTTCGACGCATAGACGACGTGCTTGCCGTTGTACACCACGTCGGTGAAGTCCTTCAGCGCACCCCACCCGTTCGCCGGCTGCGCCAGCACCCCCGTCGACGACCACCGGTACGTGGACGGCAGAGCGCACGGGCCACCCGTCGGCGCGGGCGTGGTGGGGGTCGGTGTTCCTGACAGACCGGCCCACTTCTGGTTGCTGCCGCCGTTGCAGGTCCAGATCTGCACGGCCGTTCCGTTGGCCGTACCGGCGCCCGCCACGTCCAGGCACAGACCGGACTCCACGCCGACCAGCGTGCCGTCGCCGTTCACACGCCACTGCTGGTTCGCGGCGCCGCTACAGGTCCAGATCTGCACCCGGGTGCCGGCCGTGGTGGCGTGGCCCGGGACGTCCAGGCACTTGTTGCCGTACACGGTCAGCTGGTTGCCGTCCGTCGACGTCCACAACTGGTTGGCTCCGCCGGAGCAGTCGTAGACCTGAAGGGACGTGCCGTCGGCCTGGCCGGCGTTCTGTACATCGAGACACCGGCCGGAACCCGCACCGCGCAAGGCACCGCTGGTGGCCGCTTCGGCCGGGTTGGTGACGAGCAGTGCCGCCAGGGCCACCACGGCCGCGAACGCGGCGGTGAGCACCACCGACAGATGGCTGCGGCCGGAACGTCGTCTGCGCATGGGACCTCCTGTGAGGAACGGATGGAGCCGGCTCACGTGTGCCGGCGTTGACGTGTACGGGGCCCGCCGCTCCGCCCCGGCGGGTCAGCTCACCTGAGGTTCCAGCGCTGGTTCGCACCGCCGTTGGCGTCCCACACCTGGAGCGGGGTGCCGTTGCCGTTCTGTGCCGTGGGACAGCGTGGTCCAAAAGCCGGCCGGCGGGCCGCCGGGGCGGAGACGAGGCTTCTTGTTGAGCCATGACATGGCGGATCGTTCTCCTCGCGTGGGGGGATGACCGCGCACCCGTGGGGACCTGCACCTCGTACGGGCTCTCGTACCGCCAGTATTTGTGAGCGCTAACAATTCACAGAGGCGCAACGTCTCTGACATGTTCAGGTAAATCTCCACCAGGCGATGCGCCGTTGTCAATACGCGGTACGGCGGCGTCGGGGACGGATCACGTCGGCACCAGCCGCCACTGCTGGTTGGCAGGAGTTCGTGCCCGCGTACGGGACGCTCTCGCCGGTCGCGTGGCCCCAACTGCCGGTGCAGGTCACCGCGGAAGCGGCATGGTCGACGGTCCCCGGCGCGTTGCCCAGGCTGAGGTACTCGACCGCGTCGGTGAAGGTGGTGCTGCCCGCCTTCTCGGTCGACAGCACCGGGTGCACCCGGCTGTCGCCCGTCGGCGCGGTGAAGGAGACCGGCTGGGTGACCCGCGAACCGAGCGGGATGGTGAGGGGTGCGTTTCCGGACGCGATGAACGCGCCGTCGGCCCTGTCGCGTCGCGCCTTCCAGGTGAGGTCGACGGCGGTGTCACTCAAGGCGTCGTTGGAGACGGTGATGTTCCGGGTGATGGCGCTGTTGTGGGCGTAGGTGTCCACCGCCTGCGAGAGCGGGAAGCCGCCGTCCGGGTCCGACTGGCCGGAGGCCGACCAAGAGGGCAGGTCGATCGCGGCGACGGGGTGGAACGCGGCCTGGATCCGCTGGATCTGCGGGTTGCTCCACGGGTCGGACAGGTTGTCCGACCCGGATACACCCGCAGGAGCGCCGAGCGGTAGCTGCCCTGTGGGTTCGACTCGGCCCAGTCGGCGGCGTCGGGAACCACGGTCCTGGTCCCCTGCATCAGGCCGTAACGGCCCTTCACGTGCACGCTGATGGTGTGGGTGGTGCCGGGGGCGGCGAGAGCGGAGATGTCGAAGTTCGAAGGGGTGACGGAGGCCGTCCGGGTGGCCACCACCTACCCGTCCACCGACAGCGTCGCCCGATGGTTCACCGCTCCGAACTCGACCCACGTCGCCTGCGGCTGCCCCGTGTCCGGCACGGTCACGGTCTGCGCGGCCGCTGCTTTGCCCGCGGCGGACCCGCTGGTGTCCGCTACCGCCGTGGCGGACGCCGCCCGGGGCGCCGCCAGGGCCCCGGCGAACAGCGCCGCCACTCGTCGTCAACGTCATGACGCCGGCGGGCGTACCGGCCCTGCGGAACCAGTTCCTCAACGGCGCCGTCATCATCGTCGCCCTGGTCATCTCCCGGTTCGCGTCCGGCGAGAAGCAGGAATGGGCACGCCCCCGCACGGCACCTCGCCCGGACGGCATGAATCAAGATTCGGTAACGGCAGGTCCCACCTCTTGTTCGGCCAAATTGTGAGCGTTAACAATCCCCCAGGGGTGAAACGTCGGCGTCATCTCCGGTGCACACAACGAGCGACCTGGAACCAGTGCTGCCCGAACCGCTCGGGGACACACCGTTGACGGAGACCGAGCTTCCCCCGCCGCCTGCGCTCCCCCTCCGCCGGGTGGCACTTGCAGAACGACAGGAGATGTCCATGTCTGCGCTTCGCGCACGGCTGTCGGTGATATTGCTCGCCGTAGGCCTCCTCTTCACGGCCCTGGCCGTGGCCACGCCACAGCGGGCGGCCGCCGCCGCCGACCCCGGTTATCTGATGGTGCACTTCACCGGGGAGGGGTCGGCCAATCAGCAGATGTACCTCTCGCACAGCACGGACGGCGTGCGCTGGAACGACCTCAACGGCGGCGGCATGGTCCTGCGCTCCCCGATCGGCACAAAGGGGGTGCGTGACCCGGCGCTGGTCCGCGCCCCGGGCGGCGACAAGTACTGGATCATCGCGACCGACCTGTGCATCGGCTGCGGACAGTCGTGGGGCGACGCCGTGAACAACGGCAGCCGCAACCTCGTGGTGTGGGAGTCGACGGACCTGGTCACCTGGTCGCAGCCGCGGCTGCTCGACGTCGCCGGCGCGATCCCCGACGGCCGCAACGCGTGGGCGCCGGAAGCGATCTGGGACCCGGAGAGCAACGACTACGTCCTGTACTGGGCGACGAACAAGCCCCTCAACGGCGCCACGAAGCACCGCATCTACTACGCCCACACCAGCGACTTCCGCACCATCACCGCCCCGCAGCTCTACATCGACCGCCCCGGCACCCAGGAAATCATCGACACCCAGATCGTCGAGATGCCCGCAGGCGTCGGCAAGTACCGCTATGTGCGCGCCTCCGGCGACGGGCAGATCACGCTCGAAGGCAGCGACTCCATCCTCGGGACCTGGACCAACCTCGGCGACCTCTCGGGCATCGGCCTCCCCGGCTCGCTGGTCGAAGGCCCGATGTGGATGAAGTTCAACGGGACCAACAAGTGGGCCCTCTACCTCGACCAGTACGCCACGTCCGGCGGGTACATGCCGGTCCTGACGACCGACCCGTCCAACCCGGCCGCCTACCAGAAGCAGGCGGCGGGCAGCTACACCATGGGCGGCACGAAGAAGCGCCACGGCTGGATCCTCAACCTGGCGTCCGCCGAGGAGAGCCGGGTACTCGCCCGCTGGCCCAACACCCCGGCACAGCGGCTCCAGTCGTTCAACTTCCAGGACCGGTACGTCCGGCAGAGCGATTTCGACGTGCGCATCGACCCGAACGTCAACCCCGCCGACGACGCCCGGTTCCGCCTGCGGCCCGGCCTGGCGGGCACCGGCACCGTCTCCTTCGAGTCGGTGAGCTTCCCCGGCTACTTCCTGCGCCACTCCCACTACGACTTCCAGCTCGTCCCCAACGACGGCAGCGACCAGTTCGCCCAGGACGCCACCTTCCGTCAGGTCGCCGGGCTCGCCGACCCGGCCTGGTCGTCCTTCCAGTCCTACAACCACCCCGACCACTACATCCGCCACTACGCCTACCAACTCCGCCTCGACCCGATCACCACCCCGACGGGACGCGGCGACGCCACCTTCCGCGTGACCAACTGACCAGCTGACCAACTGACCGGCTGAACGGCTGACCGGCTGACCGGCTGAACAACTCACCATCCGACCCGAACCGGGACGCCGACGCCTCCGAGGAGAGCTCCTCGACCTGGGGCCGGACGTCACCTGGGCCTAGGGGGTGTCTGACGGATGTCCGCGGCGTCGCGGCGCCCGGCACGCGCTCTCGCCGCACCGACCGAAGACCCGAGTACGTCCAGTACACGGGCCTCCGGTCGGCGCACCGAGAGCACGCACCGGACACCCCTCCTTCCCCACGCACATCCGTCAGACACCCCCTAGCGGGCGGGCAAGCGGGTGGGGTCGGCGATGATCTGTCGCACCGTCGACCACGCCGCGCCCAGGACCGGTCCGCGCCGGCCCAGGGCGGCGGGTCGTACCGCCTCGGGGGCCCAGGGGCGGACCGTGACCCGGGCGGCCAGTTCGGCGCGTACCGGCGGGAGGAGCCAGTCGGCCAGTTCGGCGTAGGCGCCGCCCAGGACCAGGCCGTCCGGGTCGATCAGGTGCACGGCCGAGGCGAGGGCGAGGCCAAGGGCCCGCCCCGCCCGGTCCAGGGCGCGCAGGGTCGCCGCGTCCCCGGCGCCCGCCCGCTCGGCCAGCAGGGCCACCGGGTCGCCGGTGCCCGCCAGCCCCGCCTCCCGCAGCACGGCCGCTTCGCCCGCGTACTGCTCCAGGCAGCCGCGCGCCCCGCAGGCGCAGGGGGCACCCTCCGGGTGGACGGGCAGGTGGCCGAGTTCACCGGCGAAGCCGCGGGCGCCCCGGAACAGCTGCCCGCCGACGATCAGCGCGGCGCCGATCCCGGCCTCGGCGGAGACGTGGACGAAGGTCTCGTCCGGGAGTCCCTGGTGCCACTGCTCGGCCAGCGCCCCGAGGTTGGCCTCGTTCTCCGGCTCGGGCACCGTGTCGGGGTCGGGCCAGTGATCGGCGGGGCGGACCGCCTGCCAGCCGAGGTTGGGGGCGTTCGCGATCAGCCCTCTCGGCGCGTTCGGCACGACCCCCGGCACGGCCAGGACGCGGCCCTCGACGCGCAGGCCGAGGCCCGCGGCCGCGGACTCCGCCTCGGCGCCCAGTACGGCGGCCTCCGCCAGCACCTGCCCGGCCGGTCGGCCCGCGTTGGCCCGCTCCACCCGACGCCACACCCGTGCTTCACCGCGCAGGTCCACCACGCACGCGGCGAGGTGGGTGACGCCGATCTCCAGACCGAGGCCCGCGGGGCCCCGATCGCTGAGGACCAGGGCCCGGCCGGGGCGGCCGACGCGTCCGCTGGGCGCGGTCTCCGTCTCGGTCAGCGCCCCGCGGGCGATGAGTTCGTCGACCATGGAGGAGACGGCCGGCCTGGTCAGGCCGGTCTGTCCGGCGACGTCCGCCCGGGAGAGCGGGCCGTGCGCGGCGACCGCGCCGAGCACCACCGCGAGGTTCTGGCGACGCATCCCCTGCTGCGAGGCGGGCGCGGCCTCCGCGCCCCCGCTCGCCCTGCCGAGCCCCGTCATCGGCCCGCCCTCCTATCGCTGTCCCGGCGCGACCTCCTGCAAGGCCCGCGCCCGCCGCAGCGTACTGGTGATCCGTTCGAGCGTGTCGTCGTCCCGCTCCACGGGCTCCAGCACCCGGCCCTCGGCGGTCCGCCAGCGACGGGCGACGGCGTCGGCGGGCTCACCGGTGAGCAGTGCGGCCGCCTGGGCGGCGGCTCCGAGGGCGACCAGTTCCCGGGCCGCGGGCACCTGCACCGCTCGGCCGGACAGCCGCAGGACGGTCCGCTGCCAGGCCCTGCCGCGGGCTCCGCCGCCGATCAGCAGGAGCGGTTCGTCGGGGGCGGGGTCCTCGCGTCCGGCGCGCAGGACATCGACCAGGGCCGCGAGCAGGGCGTGGGCGGCGCCGTCGTAGGCGGCCTGGAGCACCTGTCCCGGCGTGGTGTCGTGGCGCAGGCCGTGGACCAGTCCGGAAGCGTGCGGGAGGTCCGGAGTGCGCTCGCCGTCCAGGTGGGGAAGCACCACCACCGTGCCCCCCGCCTCGACGTCCTCGCGGTCGCGGCCGACGAGGTCGGCGAAGCGGTCGACGGCGAGGGTGCAGTTGAGCGTGCAGGCGAGCGGCAGCCAGCCGCCGAGGGCGTCGGCGAAACCGGCGACGGTTCCGCTCGGGTCGACGGGCCGGGTCCGGGCGACGGCGTAGACCGTGCCGGAAGTGCCGAGGCTCAGCACCGGACGTCCCGGGGTCAGGCCGAGCCCGAGGGCGGCGGCCATGTTGTCGCCGGTGCCGGCGGCCACCAGCGCACCCTCGCGCAGGGGCGTCCCGGCTCGGACGGCGCCCGCGGGGGCCCCCGGCGGCAGGACCCGGGGCAGCAGCCCGGGGTCGAGACCGATCCGCCCGAGGACCTCATGGTCGTAGCCGTCCGGGCCCCACCAGCCGGTTCCCGACGCGTCACCGCGGTCCGTCACCGCCTCGCCGGTCAGCCGCTCCGTCAGGAAGTCGTGGGGCAGCCGGACGGCCGCGACGCGGTCGGCGGCGGCGGGCTCTTCCGCGCGCAGCCAGGCCCACTTGGCGGCCGTGAAGGCGGCGGTCGGGACGCTGCCGGTACGGCGGGCCAGCTCTGCCGCGCCGAAGGCGGCTCTGAGCGCGCCCGCCTGGGGGGCGGAGCGTACGTCGTTCCACAGCAGCGCGGGGCGCACCGGCCGCCCGGCCGCGTCGAGGGTGACCAGGCCGTGCTGCTGGCCGGCGATCGAGCAGGCGGCGGCGCGGTCGGCCCAGCCGGTGCGGGCCATGGCCTCGCCGAGCGCACGCCACCACTGCTCCGGATCGCTCTCGCGTCCGGCGCCGGTGCTGACGGTGTGCGCCGCGCGGCCCTCGCCGAGGACGGCGCCGGTGTCCAGGTCGACGGCGAGGGCCTTGGTGGACTGGGTCGAGCTGTCGACACCGATCACGACACGCTGTGCGGACATGCGTTCCTCCGATCGGGTTCCTTCTGGCGTCTCGGCATACTAATTTGTTTTTCGTCATTACAAATAGCCCTCGGCCCTGAACCGGAGCGCCTCATGACCAGCGACCCGCTCGCCCCCCGCCCCGCGCACAAGTTCACCTTCGGTCTGTGGACCGTCGGCTGGCAGGGCCGGGACCCCTTCGGCGACGCCACCCGGCCCGTCCTCGACCCGGTCGAGACCGTGCAGCGGCTGGCCGAGCTCGGCGCCTACGGCGTCACGTTCCACGACGACGACCTGATCCCCTTCGCCGCCGGTGACGCCGCGCGCGAGCAGGCGGTCAAGCGGTTCCGCACCGCCCTCGACACGGCCGGCCTGAAGGTGCCGATGGCCACCACCAACCTCTTCACCCACCCGGTGTTCAAGGACGGCGCCTTCACCGCCAACGACCGGGACGTGCGCCGGTACGCACTGCGCAAGACCATCCGCAACATCGACCTGGCCGTGGAGCTCGGCGCCTCGGTCTACGTCGCCTGGGGCGGCCGCGAGGGCGCGGAGTCGGGCGCGGCCAAGGACGTACGCACCGCCCTCGACCGGTTGAAGGAAGCCTTCGACCTGCTGGGCGAGTACGTCGAGAACCAGGGTTACGACCTGCGCTTCGCCATCGAACCCAAGCCCAACGAGCCCCGCGGCGACATCCTGCTGCCCACCATCGGCCACGCCCTGGCATTCATCAACGAGTTGGAGCGGCCCGAGCGGGTCGGCGTCAACCCGGAGGTCGGCCATGAGCAGATGGCCGGGCTGAACTTCCCCCACGGCGTCGCCCAGGCCCTGTGGAGCGGCAAGCTGTTCCACATCGACCTCAACGGCCAGTCCGGCATCAAGTACGACCAGGACCTGCGCTTCGGCGCGGGCGACCTGCGCCAGGCCTTCTGGCTGGTCGACCTGCTGGAATCGGCCGGTTACGACGGGCCCCGTCACTTCGACTTCAAGCCGCCGCGCACCGAGGACTCCGCCGGAGTCTGGGCCTCGGCGGCGGGCTGCATGCGCAACTACCTGCTCCTGGCAGAGCGTTCCCGCGCCTTCCGGGCCGATCCGGAGGTCAAGGCCGCGCTCGCCGCCTCCCGGCTGCCGGAGCTCGCCCTCGCCACCGCGGAGGACGGCCTGGCCGGGCTGCTGGCCGACCGGTCCGCCTTCGAGGCGTTCGACGTCGATGCCGCCGCGAGCCGCGGCATGGCATTCGAGCACCTGGACCAGCTCGCCCTCGAGCACCTCCTCGGCGCCCGCTGAGCCGGTGTCCCGAGGAGCCGGGCCGCGACGTTCCGCGGCCCGGCTCTGTCACGGGGCACCTCCGGCGGCCGACGCCCGCGCCCGGCCGCCGGGTTCAGGCGGGGTGGGCGAGCGTGGCTTCGAGGGTGCCGGCGGGGCGGGCGCGGACGGTTCCGGCCGGCCCGCCGATGCGCACACGTCCACGTTCCTTCCGGGCGGAGCACACCACCGCCTGACGCGTCCATTCCGCGCCGCGACAGGGGGTACGGTCGTCGGCTCCATCCGGGCCCGTCGAATGGAACGGGCACACCACGTCCTGCGGGCCACCACGCTCCCCGTTGCCCGCCGTCGCCGCGCCCGTCGGAGCCGCCGGCGCCGTAGCTCCGTGGCACCGTAGCGCCGTAGCGCCGTAGCGCGTAGCGCCGCTCGTATGCCGAACCGGACGGACACCGATCGAAATCGTCGGCAACCTTTTCCCGTCCTGCGGCGACCAGCCAGTGCACCGAACGTGAATCTTCGAACGGACAGACATGCAGACTGCACGGCAGGCCGCGCGGCAGCGCAGGCGCAGACACAGGCAGATCACCGGAACGGCGCTGGCAGTCGTCGCCGCGGGCGCCCTCGTCTGCCTGGTGACCACCATGCTCCCCGGCCCCAAGACGGGGACGGCAGCGGGGGCCGGGACCGAGGTGGCCGCCTCCACCGCCACCCACGCGGTGACCACGCCCCCGGCCCCGACGAGCCCCGCGTCCCCGACGGGCCCCGCGTCCCCGACGGGCAGCACGAGTCCGTCCGCCGGCCCGACCCCGACGGCCGGTCAGGCCACCGCGACGCCAGGGGCGTCCGCGGAAGCCACCCCCTCCGCGGTGTCCGCCGCGCCGCCCTCGGCAGGACGCATCCAGCCCGGGACCACGTACAAGGGGGTCGCCACCGCCTACGCCGCGGCCGACGGCAACGGCGCCTGCCTGTTCGGCCCGAGCGACGACCTCATGATCGCGGCGATGAACCACACCGACTACGAGTCGTCCAGGGCGTGCGGCGCGTACGTGCGCGTACGGACGGCGAGCGGCGCCGCGATCACGGTCCGGATCACCAACGAATGTCCGCTGCCCTGCGCACCCGGCCAACTGGACCTGAGCCAGCAGGCCTTCGCCAAACTGGCCGATCTCAAGGTCGGCCGCATCCCCATCACCTGGACCCTGCTGAGCTCCCCGAAGTCCGGGACGCTCTCCCTCCGGTACAAGACCGGGTCCAACCCCTACTGGTGCGCCATTCAGGTGATCGACCACCGGAACCCGGTCGCGCGCCTGGAGGTGCGCACCACCCAGGGCTGGCAGAAGCTGCCCCGTACCGACTACAACTACTTCCAGTCCTCGGACGGCAGCGGGTGCGGCGGCGCGGTGAGGATCACCGACATCTACGGAGAACAGCTGACGGTCGACGGGACCAAGCTGTTGCCGAACGTCGCGCAACCGACCGGGGTGCAATTCGCCCCGCACTGATACCGCGCCCCGGCCGCGTGGTGGTGGATCCGGGAGGCGGCGCACCGATAAGCCCCGGTCACAACGGCACTGGTACGCTGCCGCCCGGATGTTAACGCGCACATTTGTCGAGGGGGTCGACCGCCGGACATGGTCCACGAAGACGCGTCCGCGGAGTTCCACGACTTCTTCGAACGCCACTACGCCGGGCTCGCCCGGTTCGCCCATCTCCTCACGGGCGAGGCGGACGAGGCGGACGATCTGGCCGCGGACGCCCTGGTCGCGCTGTGGCAGCGCTGGGACCGGCTGCGCCAGGCCGAGCACCCGCTCGCCTACGCCCGTGGCGTGGTCGCCAACCTCGCACGGTCACGGATCCGCAGCGCGGTGCGCGAGCGCCGCCGGATCACCCTGTTCTGGTCCCGTGGTGCGGAGCCGTCGGACGGCACGGACGTGGCCGCCGTGGTGGACGTACGCACCGCTCTCGCCCGGTTGCCGTTCCGGAAGCGGGCCTGCGTGGTCCTGCGGCACGCCCTCGACCTGTCGGAGAAGGACACCGCTGCCGCGCTCGGAATATCGGTCGGTACGGTGAAGAGCCAGACCTCCAAGGGAATGGCCGAACTGGAACGGATGCTGGGCAGCTCAGAAGCGGCCCGGGAACTGTCGGCGGGGAGGAGGAGCCGTTGAACGAGGAGCTCACCGGGCGGCTGCGCGCGGCCGCCGAGGCCCACCAGCCCGACCGCGCCCGGATGCTGGCGCGCGTGGAACGCGGCATGTCCGGCGCCCCCGCACGCCACCGCGAGTCGTTGGGCGCGCGGTCCTGGACCCGGGCCGCGCTCGCCTCCCTCGGCGCGGTCGGCATCCTGGCGGTCGGTGGTTTCGCCGTCGCCGCCATCGTCCAGTCCCCGCCGGCCCGGCCGGAGGTCCCGGCCGCTCCCGCCTCTCCGTCGGCGCCCTCCACCTCGCCCGGGACGTCCCGCCCGACGCCGACGGCGCCCGCCACCGGCGGCCCCACCGCGCCGGACCGCCCGACCCCGTCGACCCCCGGCCCCACCGCGTCGGGCGACGCGGGCTCGGCCCGGCCCGGCGGCGCGCACGTCCAGGACGGGCCGCTGTGGTCGGCCGGCTCCTTGGGCGCGAACAGCAACACCTACTGGGCGCAGAGCAACGTCACCCTCAAAACGACCCAGCCGCTCACCGCACTCACCATCGAGCTGCGCGTCACGCAGACCGGCGGAGTGCAGAGCACCGGCAGCTGGCGGACACTGCCCGCCGAGGACTTCGCCGTCACCGTGCAGCAGGGTGGCGACGCCGTGGTCTACCGCTGGGTCCTCAAGCCGGGCCGTACGGTCCCGGCCGGGCAGCACGTCTTCGCCGGCCAGTACAACCACGCCGCGGGCGAGCGCGAGGCCAGGCACGACGGCTACCGCGTCGACGCGAACGGCCCCCAGGGCGCCCGCTCGGTCTGGGGCGGCTTCAGCCCGGCACGCTGAGATTCCGGCCGCCCGGCGGCCCTCGTCACCCCGTGTGCGGGGGCCGTCCAGCCACTCGGCGGGGGTGCACCCGACGATCGCCGGATGGTGGACGAAGGGCCCGGGCTTCCAGACTCGTGGCATGACTCACCTTGTATGCGAGAAGGAGCCCGACACCGCCTGCCGGCCCCCGGCCGAGGCGGTGGGGCCCAGCACGGCCAGGCGCCGTAGGAGCCCGCTCTGGGAGTTCCTCGGCATGGCGGTGCCGGCGAGCGCCCTGTGTCTCGCCGTCGTCAGCCCCGACCTCCGCGAGGCGGTCGTGCACATCCTGGCCTCGACGGCCGTCGAACTGACCCGCTGAGCCGGGTTTCCTCCTCCCGGCCGCCGGCCGGATTCGGGCCGGCCCGGTGGTTCGCGCCGGGCCTCACCCGAGCTGGCGGCGGGCCAGTGCGTGGAAGGGGCCGTGGGGGTCCGCGAGGAGGTCGGACGGCGGGCCCTGCTGGACGATCCGGCCCTCCGCCATGACGATGACCCGGTCCGCGTCCATGACCGTGGACAGCCGGTGGGCGATCACGATGCGGGTGGAGCGCAGGGCGCGGGTGGACTCGGTCACCACGCGCTGGGCCTCGTTGTCCAGCGCGCTCGTGGCCTCGTCCAGGAGCAGGACGCGCGGCTTGCGGATGAGGGCCTGGGCGATCATCATCCGCTGGCGCTGGCCGCCGGAGACGGTGCCGCCGCCGTCGGACAGCATGGTGTGCATGCCCATGGGCATGGCCTTGATGTCCTCGGCCAGGCCCGCCATCGCGGCGGCCTCCCACGCTTCCTCGAGCGAGAACGCCTCGGCGCCGCAGATGCAGTCGAGGATCGAGCCGGAGAAGGGCTGTGCGCTCTGCAGGACGACGCCGCACTGCCGCCGCACGGCCGCCTGGTCGAGCGCCGCCAGATCCTGGCCGTCGTACAGCACGCTGCCGGAGAGCGGCTTGTCGAAGCCGATCAGCAGTCGTACCAGGGTCGACTTGCCGCATCCGCTGGCCCCGACGATCGCGACGAACTCCCCCGGCCGCACCTCGAACGACACGTCGTCCAGGACGAGCGGGCCGTCCTCGGTGTACCGGTAGGACAGCTTCTTCGCCTCGATGGCGCCGCTGAGCGCGCCCGGCTGCGTGCGGGAGCCGGACACCTCGGGAGTCTCTTCGAGGAGGGGCCGCAGCTGCTCGAACATCGGCTGCACGGCGGCAGCCGAGAGGAGCGCTCCGGTCAGCTGGGTGACCGAGCCCAGCATCATCGTGACGGCGGTGCTGAAGGTGAGGAACTCGCTTGCGGACATGCTGCCCCGGGCCGGGCCGGCCAGCAGCATGAACATCACGAGCGTGCACAGCGGCAGATAGACCGCGTTGAGCACCGTGACGACGTTCTTGATCCGGCCGATGCGCTGCTGCAGTTCGCGCGTGCGGGCGAACTCCTTCGCCCAGGCGGCGTAGGCGAAGCTCTCGGCCGCCGCCACGCGCAGCTTGGGCAGCCCCCGCAGGGTCTGGAACGCCTGGTTGTTGAGTGTGTTGCCGAGCTTGATCAGCTGTCGCTGATAGCGCAGTTGCCACAGCCCCAGGCCCAGGAAGACCGAGGCGATGACGAGCAGCATGGCGAGCGCCGCCATCGCCAGCGGAACGCTGTAGACGAGCAGCAGTACGAGGTTCATCGCGGCCACGGCGCTCGCCTGTACGGTCACCGGGCCGATGCCGGCCAGTACGCGCCGGATGGCGCTGATGCCCATGGCCGCACCGGCGAGTTCGCCGGTGGAGCGCCCCGTGAAGAACCGCGTCGGCAGCCGTAGCAGCCGGTCCCAGACGGCCGGCTGCAGGGTGGCCTCGATACGGCCCTCCATGCGGAGGATGGAGATGTTCTGGAGCAGCATGAACGCGGCCGACAGAAGGCTGGTCGCGATGAGCGCCACGGCGGTCTGCGCGATGAGACCGTCCTCGGCGTCGGGTACGTATTCGCCGAGGACCCTGCCGGTGGCGATGGGAACCAGGGCGCCCAGGACGACGGCGACCAGCCCGCCCAGGAGGATGTCGCGCAGCTCCTTGCCGGTGCCGCGCACGCTGAAGCGCAGCAGCCTCGGCAGACCGAGCCGCCCGTCGGGCAGCGGGCGGTAGAACATCACGGCGCGCGCCTCGAAGGCCGCCCCGTGGGCCTTCCCCAAGCGTTCCCGCGCGCCGGTGGCGGGGTCCACGGCCTCGTATCCGCCGCGCCGCCACAGCAGGGCGACCGGTGTCCCGTCCTTCTCGCGCCGGCCCACCAGGGGCCCGCTGTTCTCCCGCCACCAGCGGCCGTCGAGCCGGATGCTCCGGGAGCGGACGCGCGAAGCGAGCGCGATGCGTTCGACGGGGTCGAGCTGCGCGGCGGTGGTGGCCGGGCCGGGCTCGGACAGGGTGATGCCCGCCGCGGCGGCGACCAGGCGGCAGGCGGCGAACGTCGCGTCGTCGCCGGCGCCGCGGCGGGAGCTCCCGCGGGAGCGGCCGATGGAGGCGAGCAGCGCGCGGTCCGCCTGGCTGCGGGCGGCCTCGCCGGCTTCGATGCCGGCCGCCGTGCGGTCCTCGTGGGCCCGCTCCAGCCGCTCGATCCAGTCGTCCAGGGCGTACAGCAGCCGGTACTGCTGGTCCACCATGCCCTGCCACATCGCCCCGTCGACGAGGAGCGCTCCGACCGTGCCGTACCCCTCGTACGCCGCGCCGTACTGGATGCTGCCCGGGGTGATCTGCATCCACAGGACGTCGTCGTCCGCCCCGCCCCGGCGGGTGGTGGTCCGGTTCTCCAGGGGCGCCTGGTAGAGCGTGCGCAGACCGCGGCCGATGCCGAGCGCGAAGGCGTGCTCGAGGGGGCTCGGCGGCGCGGCGGCGGCTCCGTACCGGCCCTGGTCGTACCACTGCGCGTCGTACGGCCCCCCGTCGTGTCCGGGGTGGGGCGGCTCGTGCAGCTCGTGCAGCTCGATGCGGCGCAGCCTGCAGCCGTGTACGGGCCGGCCCAGCAGGGTGTGTTCGGGGCCCTCGGGCGGGCCGAGCAGCAGTGTGCCCGCCTCCAGCCGGCCGAGGAAGTGCCAGTGGCCCAGCCGCGCGACGTCGACCGCGAACAGGTCCAGCGCGCCGTCCACGACGAGCCACATCACGAGCGGGCCCTCCAGGGACAGGCCGCGTGTGTCCAGGCCCTCGACCGCCGAGCCGAGGCCGCCCAGGGCCGCCACGACCGGGTCGGGGGCGGGGCCCAGCTGTGCGGCGGTGACCGCGGGGTGGTGCGGGGACGTCACCTCAGTGCTCCTTGACCAGTTCGGCGTACGCGCCCTGCGCGGCGATCAGATGGGCGTGCCGCCCGCGTTCCACCACCGTGCCCCGGTCGAGCACGACGATCTCGTCGCTGTCGCGCACCGTGCTCAGCCGGTGGGCGATGACCACGCAGGCGCAGCCGCGGCGGCGCAGGTTGTCGATGACGACCTGCTCGGTCACCGTGTCCAGGGCGCTGGTCACTTCGTCCAGGATCATCACGCTCGGGCGGCGCACCAGCGCCCGGGCGATCTCCAGGCGCTGGCGCTGGCCGCCGGAGAAGTTGCGGCCGTCCTGCTCGACACGGCTGCGGATACCGCCGGGGCGCCGGGACACCACGTCGTACACGGCGGCGTCCTCGAGGGCGGCGACGACGGCCTCGTCCGGTATGGAGGGGTCCCACAGCGCGACGTTGTCGCGGACGGTGCCCTCGAAGAGGAAGACGTCCTGGTCGACGAAGGAGACGGAGGCCGCCAGCGCGCCGCGCGGGATGTCCTCCAGCCGCATCCCGTCGATGCGGATGGAGCCCTCCCAGGGTGTGTAGAGGCCGGACAGGAGCCGGGAGACGGTGGACTTGCCGCTGCCGGAGCCGCCGACGAGCGCGACCTGCTGCCCGGGGCCGACCGAGAGGGAGAAGTTCTTGAGCAGGGGTGCGTCCAGGGGGCTGTAGCCGAAGGTGATGCCGTCCAGTTCCACCTGGCCCCTGAGACGGCGGGTTCCGGCACGGGGCTCGCGCCGCCGGTAGAGCGGGTCGACGGGGAAGTTCTCGACGTCCTTGAGCCGGGCGACGTCGGCCGCGAAGTCCTGGATCCGTCCGGCGACGCCGTTGAGGCGGGTGATCGGCGAGGTGAAGCTGGTCACCAGCGCCTGGAAGGCGACGAGCAGGCCGACCGACAGGTGCCCCTCCACCGCCCGCAGGCCGCCGATCCACAGGATCAGCGCGCTGTTGAGCGCGGCCAGCGACGGCGCGACGACCGCCAGCCACGCGCTGGGCACGCCGAGCCGCTGCTGCACGTCGAGGGTGACCGCGTGCTGGCCGGCCCAGCGCTGGAAGAAGCCGTTCTCCGCGCCGGTGGCCTTCATCGTCTCGATGAGCTGGAGGCCGCTGTACGAGGTGTTGGTGAGCCGGGCGCTCTCGGCCCGCAGCTTCTGGGTGCCGGTGGCCCGCACCCGGATCACGATGCGCATGGCCACGACATTGAGCAGCGCGATCAGCACGCCCACGACGGTGAGCTGCGGGTCGTACGTCCACAGCAGCACCGCGTAGAGGACCACGACCACCGCGTCCACCCCGGCGGCGGTGAGGTCCCGCGCCAGGGTCTCGGCCACGGCGTCGTTGGACTGCAGGCGCTGGACCAGGTCCGCCGGGTTGCGCTGGGAGTAGAAGGCGACCGGGAGCCGGAGCAGGTGCCGCAGGAAGCGGGCGCTGCTCAGGGTGGAGGAGATGATGCGCCCGCGCAGCAGATTGGCCTGCTGGAGCGCGGTGAGGGTGGCGATGAGCACCAGGGCGGCCGCCATCGACGCGAACAGCACGCCCAGCAGGGACGTCTGGTCGCCGATCAGGAACATGTCGATGTACGTACGGCTCAGCGCGGGCACCGCCGCCCCGACGAGCACCAGCAGGAGGCTGGAGAGCACGGCCGCGAGCAGGGTGCCGGACGTCCCGCGCATGCGGGCCGGCAAGGCGGCCATCACGCCCGGCTTGCGGCCGGCGCGGCGGAAGCCCTCGTCGGGCTGCAGGGTGAGGACGACGCCGGTGAAGCTGCTGTCGAAGTCCTCCATGGGGACGAACCGCCGCCCCTTGGCGGGGTCGTTGATGTACGCGCCCCGGCGGCCGAGCCGACGGCCCATGCCCTCGTAGACGACGTAGTGGTTGAACTCCCAGAAGAGGATGGCCGGCGGGCTCACTTCGGCGAGCGCCGCCAGGTCCATCTGCATGCCCTTGGCCGTCAGCCCGTAACCGCGCGCGGCCTTCAGGAGGTTGCTGGCGCGCGAGCCGTCGCGGGAGACGCCGCAGGCGATGCGCAGTTCCTCCAGGGCGACGAAGCGGCCGTAGTGGCCGAGCACCATGGCGAGCGCGGCGGCGCCGCACTCCACCGCTTCCATCTGCAGCACGGTGGGGGTGCGTACGCTCCGGGGCGTGCGGCCCTTGGGGGCGGACGCGGGCCTGCCGTGCGAGGAGCGGCGTATGCCGTTGCCTCCCCCGGTGTCCGCACGGCGCCGGCGCGGGGCCGGGTGCGACGCGGTCACGGCAGGAGCCAGTCGAGGGGGCGCTGCGCGGCGAGGTGGACGGCGGCGGTGACGGGTGTCGTGGAGTCGAGGGGGTACGGGGGCCCGTCCGCCGAGGACCACCGGTAGCCGGACCGGGTGGCGGCGGAGCGCTCGAGCTGCACGAGCACGGCCACGGGATCGCCTTCCCGGGCGAACTGCGCGGCGAGCCGGTCGTCGCCGAGGAAGCCGTCGAGCTGCGCCCGGGACTGCGGCGCGCGGCCGACGGCCTTGACGCGGCCGCGCAGCACGCCGAACTGCTGCCGGGGCACGGTCTGGACGCTCAGGTCGACCGCGGCGCCGACCGGGATCGCCGCGCCGCTGCCGCCGGGCAGGTAGAGCATGGCCACCAGCGGGTCGTCGGTACCCTTCACACGTTCCACGGTCGCCACGTCCGCCCCGGTCGTGAGGACGGACCCGATCTTCGCGACCAGGGTCGTCACCCGCCCTCCGGCGACCACGCGCACGGTGCGGGCTCCCTGATCCGTACTGACCTGGAGCAGGGGCGCGCCCGGGGGCAGCGGCCGGCCCTCCTCGGCGAGGACCGCGGTGACCTGTCCGGCGAACGGGCTCTGCAGCCGGTAACTGCCGTCGGCGTGCGTGAGGATGCCGCGTGCGCTCAGCTTCGAGGACACGGATCCGGTGCATGCCCAGAAGGTCGCGGCAGCCATGACGATGACGGTGACGGCCAGCACGAGCCTGCCCTGCGGGCGCGCGAATCGTACGGGCAGATCGAGTTCTTCAGGCGATTGCAGCTTGGAAAGCGCCTTTTGACGGAACTGCACGAACCATTCCTTCGACTGCGTTTCGTCACAGGGGTGCCGAATTGCACGGTGAAACCCGGCGGCCGACCGGGCAGGGGGAAGTACGGCGGGCAGCCCGCGCACCCCGGAACGTCAGAATTCCGGGATGCGCGGGCTGCGGGAGATCTCCGGTCAGAGACCGGCGACACCGGCGTTGACGCCGGCGATGCCCGTGGCCAGACCGGGGACGGCCAGCGCGCCCTGGACGGTCTCCAGCGAGGTCACGCCACCCAGCACGGTGTGAACGTCGCTGGTCACGGCGCCGAGGAGGCCGCCGGAGAGGCCGAGGCCGCCGGAGACGGCGTCCAGCTCGGTGTCGGCGATCTCGCGGGTCTCGATGTCGTTACGCATGATGTGCGCACCCTTCATTTGTCTGACTCTTCATCACATGGCTTGGGCGGACCACGACATGACGGTCCGGCCGATTTCCGCGATGGCACGGACGGCGTCAACCACCCTTGCCGTAAACCACCGCGGTGGGCCGATGTAAGCACGTGAACCAGTCACCCGCCCAACCGTGTTGCCGTCTCACGGCATGCGCGGCGACCGCTGCGGAAGATGCCATTCCGATTCATTTATCGGATCACTACAGCTTCTCCACAGGATCGAGTAACAGATTCGCGCGGTGAGCCGCGCCCCACGGACATACCGGAACATAGCCGCGCCAAGCGAAGCGGACATACCCGGCATGGCGCGGAGCCGTGGAAGCGGGCCGCCCCGCCGCCCGCACCCTGTGAAGATTCTCCGAAGCCCGCTGGAGCCGACGGCCGCGGAGGCCTACGGTGGAGTTCCGGCCGTGCCGCGGCGGGACCCGCGGCGGTCGGAGCGGCCGGAGCGGCTGGAGCGGTCGGATGACGAGGCCGGAGAGGTTCTGGAAGCTGCCGTCCCTCGGGCGGGTGGGCAGTGCGGTCCGCCGTGCGCGGGCCGGCCGCCGCTGGGGGCACGTGCGGACGGTGGCGCTGCTGCAGCGCGCCCTCGGCTTCGCGGCCCTCGGCTTCCTGACCCTGGTGCCGCTGCTGATCGTCGTGTCCGCGGCGGACTCGGGCGGCGGCCAGGGCTTCGCGGAGTGGCTCGGGGACGGGCTCGGCGTGTCGGCGACCGCCCGGCTGGAGATCGAGCGGCTCTTCGCCCTGCCCGGCCAGGTGTGGCGGACCACCACGGCCTTCGGCCTCGCCCTGCTCACCCTCTTCGGCCTCTCCTTCGCCACCGCGCTGCAGAGCGGTTACGAGGCGGTCTGGGACCTGCCCCCCGCCCGCTGGTGGGCCAGGTGGCGGCACGTGCTGTGGCTCGGCGTGCTGATCGGGGCCCTGTACCTGTCGGCATTCTCCCCGCCGTGGCGCCTCTCCCCGGCCCGTGGCTTCGTCACGGTCGTCATCGGCACCCTCTTCTTCTGGTGGTCCCAGCGGCTGCTGCTCGCGGGCCGGATCCCCTGGCCCGCGCTGCTCCCCGGGGCGGTGGCCACCATGCTGGGGCTGCTCGGGCTGCGGATCTTCTCCCGGCTCGTCTTCTCACCGCTGATCGCGTCGAGCGCGGTCACCTACGGCGTCTTCGGCACCGTCCTCGTCATCCAGTCCTGGCTCGTCGGCGTCGGCGTCGTGGTGTTCGGCGGCGCGCTCCTCGGGCGCCTGCTCCACGACGAGGTGCGGCGCCGCGCGAAGCCCGCGGATCTCGGGAGCTAGTGCCGCGTACGGTGGCGCGCGCACCCGGGTGCTGTTTGGCTGGAGGAGGCGGCACGCACCACGACGCCGCCCCCGCCCCCGGACCGGAGGACAGCTCATGAGTGATCAGAACCAGCCGAGCGAGCGGGCGCGGCAGATGCGCGACAAGGCCGAGGAGCTGGAGCAGGCGGCCCAGCACGCGGTGGATCCCGCGGAGCGGCAGCGGCTCAGGGACAAGGCGATCCGCATCCGCGAGAAGAGCGAACAGGAGAACGGTCCCGGCAGCGGCACGATGGACCCCATGTAGCCGAGCGGCGCGACCCGCTCTCAGGCCTCCGGCAGGGGCGTGCGCAGGGCGCTGCGCCTCTGGTCCCAGGCCTGCCGGAGGTGGTCGGCGAGGCGGTCCTCCAGGAGGACGGTCGCCGCGCAGCCGAAGGCGACGTCGGCCTCCAGGTCCGGCTCGTCGGCGAGCAGGCCGCCGATGACCTCGTGGCGTACGACCTGCTCGTGGACGGCGTCCGCCTCGACGTGCTCGGTGTAGAAGTGCTCGGCGGCGGGCCCGGCGCCGCAGCGCCGCATGGCGTGCGCGAGCCGCCGGGAGCCGGGTGACGAGGTGACCTCGACGCACGCGAAGTGGCCGACGAGGGCCCCTCGCAGGGCCCGGTGCAGCCCGAAGAGGGACATCAGGTTCACGGTGGCGAGCAGGGGCGCCGGAGCCCCGTCCAGGTAGCGGCCGTACGCGGTGTCCAGGCCCAGGTCCGCCATCAGGTCCGCGAAGAGCCGCGCGTGGATGCGCTCGGCGCGGCCCGCGCCGAACTCGTCGTACTCGATGGCGACCATCGCGGCCTTGGCCCGGCCGGTGAGCCGGGGGATCACCCAGGCGTGCGGGTCGGCCTCCTTGAGGTGGTAGAGGGAGCGCAGGGCCGCGTACTCGCGCAGCTGCCAGAGCTCGCCCTCGGTTTCGAGGCGGTGGCTGAGGCTGCCGGAGAGGTCGACCGGTTCGACGAGGAGCGGGGCGAAGGCGTCCGCGACCGAGCGCGGGGCATCGGCCAGGTCCGCGCGCAGGGCGTGCAGGAAGCGGGCTTCCACGTCCCGGCGCAGCCGCAGCAGGTCGGGGTCCCACTCCCGGGCGTCGTCGACGCCCTCGAACCCGCGGTAGTGCAGTTCGTACAGGAGGTAGAGGGCGAGCTGGAGGTCCTCGCCCCACGGATCGGCCTTGAGCACGGAGCTGGCGGCGCACTCCGGCGGCCCGTCCGACCGCAGCGCCCTGATCACGGCCCCGGACAGCTCGCCGCGCGCCTCGGGGAGGGGCGGGCGAGGCGTGGGGGTGGCGGGCTCGGTGGTCGAGGCGGGCGCGGTCGTCGCGCTCGGGCTCGTGGTCGCGCTCGGGCCGGGAGGGGTCATCGCGGGTTCCTGTCCTCGGGCGGCGCGGCGGCGCGCTCGCGGCGGCGGTGGCTGGTGTCGCACCAGGGGTAGGCGCGGCTGCGGCGGCAGGTGCACACCGCGACCACGAAGCGGTCGGAGCGGGCGACCGTACCGTCGTCCAGGGTGATCTCGACCGGCCCCTCGACCAGGACCGGGCCCTGCGCGTCGACGGAGACCCGGCGGGCCGGCGCCTGCGCGGGGGACGGGCGGGGCGTGCTCGCGCCCGTCGGGCTGTCAGAGGTACCGGGCACGGATGACCACCAGCTCTTCCCGTTCCTCGGCGGCCGCCGCCAGGCCCTGCCGCTCCAGCCAGGCGCGCCGGGACCGCAGGACGGGACCCCACGGCACGTCGGCCCGCGCCGCGACCTCGGCGTCCAGCCGCCCCTCGGCCAGCCGGGCGACGGTCTCCTCGGCCCCGCACATCGCGGAGTGCACCATGAGCAGGACGCCGCCGGGGCGCAGCAGGCCCGGGGCGGCCGCGCAGATGCGGTCGATGATCCCGCGCCCGTCGGGGCCCGCGTCCCAGGACCGCTCCGGGCCGCGCGAGGGGAGCCGCTCGCCCGGGGCGGGCACGTACGGCGGATTCGTGACGACCAGGTCGTAGCGGCGCCCCGAGGTGCGTGCGGCGAAGTCGCCGTGCACGACGCGCAGGGGCAGTCCGCGGCGCAGCGCGTTCAGCCGGGCCGTGGCCACGGCCCGCCAGGACACGTCGACGGCCGTGACCCGGGCGCCGCGCGCGGCGGCCTGCAGGGCGAGGGCGCCGGTGCCCGTACCGATCTCCAGTACGTCCGTACGGGGCCCGAGATCCTCCTGGGCGAGCGCCTCGGCCAGGAGGCAGGTGTCCGCCTGTGGCCTGTAGGTGCCCGGCAGGGCGATCAGGCCGACGGGCAGGGTGTCCCTCGTGAGAGCCGTGCTGGTCACCTCGTACCTCCGGGGTCGAGCGCGGTGCGCGGGCGGACCGCTTCCATGGACGTCACGCTGCGACTGCCCCCGGCAGGGCGCCTCATCCGAAATCCGGCGATCTTCGGATGATCAGACGGAAAACCGCTGGTCGAGGTCGGTGCTCTGAAGCCGGGCTTCACGTGCGGGGCTCGTTCCGGCCGTGCGTCGTGTCCCGGCCGTCCGCGCTGCCCGCGCCGTCCGCGCCGTTCGCGCCGTCCGCGCCGTCCGGTGTCTGCCAGGAGTCTTCGCGGCGCCGGGCCGCGGGGGTCTGTTCGGCGGGCCGCGCGGGGGCCGCGCGCCGTGCGCTGCGGCGGCTGCCGTACCAGAAGGCGCCGATCAGCAGCACGACGACGACCACGCCGGCCAGGAGGAGGAAGAGGGAGCTCCGGCCTTCGGCCGCGAGGAATTCGTTGGCAATCATGACGCGCCCCTACCCGCGATCCGTGGTCTTACGAGGGCGGGGGTCCGAATGGCCCAGCGGCGGAATGGGCGGGCCCGAGAGGGGCGCGCTCACGTTTCGAACAGGGCTTTGCGGCCAGATGAGCCGGTGGAGCGCGTGTTCCGAAGGGCCCGGCTGTAGGAGACGATGGAAATGGCGAAGGTGTCGCATCTGCCCGGGCGGGCGGAGCACCACTGGATATGGCAGACGGACGCCGCGTGCCGGGGCGTGGGTTCGGAGGTGTTCTTCCACCCCGAGGGGGAACGCGGCCCGGAGCGCCAGGAGCGCGAGGAAACGGCCAAGGCCGTGTGCGCGGCGTGCCCCGTACGCGCCCGCTGCCTGGAGCACGCCCTGCGCGTGGCCGAGCCCTACGGGGTCTGGGGCGGCCTGTCGGAGAAGGAGCGGCGCGCGGCCGCCGAATCCGAGACGGCCGCGGCATGACCGCGCGCCGTGACACGGGTTCCGCCGACGGGTCCGGGCGGGGCGGACGGGCCGAGCCGGTCGAGCGGGTCGAGGAGCGGGCTCCCGACCGGCCCTCCGACCTGCCGGGGCGGTCCTGGTGGGCCGTACTGCGCGGGACGGTCAAGGAGTTCACGAACGACGAGCTGAGCGACCGCGCCGCGGCACTGACCTACTACGGGGTGCTCGCGCTCTTCCCCGCGCTCCTCGTGCTCGTGTCGCTGCTGGGCATGGCCGGGGATTCGGTGACCGGAAAGGTGCTGGACAACCTGCGCCGGCTGGCTCCCGGTTCGGTCCGGGACGTGATCGGCGGCGCGGTGGTGCAGTTGCAGGCCCGCAGCGGGGTCGGCTCGGTGATGGCGGTCGTGGGTCTGGTCGTGGCGCTGTGGTCCGCCTCCGGCTACATCGCCGCGTTCATCCGCGCCTCCAACGCCGTCTACGACGTGCCCGAGGGCCGTCCGCTGTGGAAGGTCCTGCCGCTCCGGCTGGCGCTCACCGTCGCGCTGATGGTCCTCGCGTGTGCCGGTGCGCTCATCGTGGTGTTCACCGGGACCGTGGCGCGGCAGGCGGGCGCCCTGCTCGGCATCGGTGACAGCGCGCTGACCGTGTGGTCGATCGCGAAGTGGCCGGTGCTGGTGCTCCTCGTCACGATCATGATCGCGCTGCTGTACTGGGCCGCGCCGAACGCCAGGGGCCGCGGCTTCAAGTGGGTGACCCCCGGCAGCTTCCTGGCCCTGCTGATCTGGATGACCGCCTCGGCCGGGTTCGCGTTCTACGTCGCGAACTTCGCCTCCTACAACAAGACGTACGGCGCCATCGCCGGTGTCGTCGTCTTCCTGGTGTGGCTGTGGATCACCAATCTCGCCGTCCTGCTGGGGCTGGAGTTCGACGCGGAGATGACCCGCCAGCGGGCGATCGCGGGTGGCCTGCCCAAGGACGAGGAGCCGTACGTCGAGCCCCGCGACACCCGGGCCTGGACCGACGAGGACCGTCACCGGATGGAGTGACGGGTGACCGTGCGTCAGCCGTCCATGGCTGTCGTGGAGTTCGCACTGCCCGTACTGCGGCAGCCGGGGTCGGCGTTCGCCCCCGGCCGTCCGCGTCGTCCTGCCTCCGGCGGCGCGGCTGAAGTTCGGTCGCCGTCGGGGTGGGGTCAGCCTGGCCAGGTACCGGTCATGCGGCGTGTGGCCACGGCTCCGGAGCGGTCGACGGCGGCTTTGACCACGGCGAAGATCGCGCCCTGGAGGGCGGCGGCGATGAGGATCTCCTTCCAGGAGCGGTCCTCGTCGGTGGCGTCGGGGGCGTCGCCCTCGCCCTCGATCAGTTTCCAGGCCTTCTTGAACGCCATCCCGGCGGCCATGCCACTGACCGCGCCCAGGGCCAGCCCCACCGGCTTGTACGCGATCGCGGACGCCTTCACTTGCGCCCCCGGCCCCGGCCACGACCCCGACGCACCAGCAAGAACACGACGAAGGCCGCGCCCAGCGCGAGCAGCGGGGTGCGGTTGGCCTTCGCCGTGGTCGCGACCTGGGCCGTCGCGTCGAGGACCGGCTCGGGGGTCTTCTGCTTCACCAGCCGCGCGGCCTGCCCGGCCGTCTCGCGGATCTGGTCGCCGACGAGGGCCGCCTTCTCCTTGGCCTGTGCCGTGACGTCGGCCTTGCTCGCGAGTGCTTCGACGGTGCGGCCGAGCTCGTCGCGGGTGTGCTCGATGCGGTGCCGCAGCTCCTCGGGCGAGGGCGTGGCGACGGAAGTGGGTACGGGAGTGGGGTCGTTGCCGCGCGACGGGTTGCTCATCGGTGGGTCCTCTCCTTGATCTCGGCCAGATCGGCCTTGACGCTGTCGATGGTCTGCTCGGGCACGGGCGGGACGGCCCGCGCGATCTGCTTCCTGCCGGCCCCCGCCATCCCGGCGGCGATCGCCGCCAGCAGCGCGGCGAAGACCAGGGCCGAGGCCCACACCGGCAGTACCAGTGCGAGGGCGGCTATGACGGCCGCGACCACCGCCTGCGCCGCCAGGACGCCGAGCAGTCCGGCGCCGCCGAGCAGGCCGCCGCCCGTCCCGAACCGTTTGCCCTTGCGGCTCAACTCCGCCCGGGCCAGGCGCATCTCCTCGCGGACCAGCTCCGAGATCTGCTCCGATGCCCGCGAGACCAGCTCGCCCACCGAGTCGTCCGCGGGGCGGGGATGCCGTTCGGCCGTACTCACGATGCGTGCCCTCCTCTCCGTCGTCCTGCTCGCTGTCCTGCTCGCCGTCGTGCCGGAAGGGGGCCCGGACCGGGTGCGTCCGGGCCCCCTTCGCGTGCGGGTCAGGCGGGGCGGCCACCGAACGGGATGTCCGGGCCGTAGTACGTGCCCAGTTCGTCGCGGTAGCCGGGGTCGGTGAGGTGCTTGTCGCGGTGGAACTCGGGAGCGTTCTTGATCTGCTCCTTCGTCCGGCCGACGAAGACCTTCTCGTTCTCCCGGTCGATCCGGATCACGGTGCTGGCGGGGAGGAGGACCTCCTTGCCGAAGATCCAGACTCCGGTGTCCACGACCAGGTAGGCGTCACCGACTTCGTCGGAGTGCTTGTCCACCTTGCCGATGCTGCCGTCGGTCGCCTCGACCTTGTACCCGGTCAGATCGGTACCGGCCAGGTGGCCCGAGGCCGACGTGTAACTCCACACATGCTCAGTCACGCGAAAACAACTCCTCCGGTAAGCGGAGGGCGGCGAGGGGTTCCCCTGCCGTCCTTCCATTTCCGTTGCCGTGCGCGGCGGTTGTGTGCTCCGCCTCCACTCCGCCTGCCCCGCCCCCGGCAAGTCATTCGCCCGGCTCCGCCGCCGCCCGGCGTTTCAAGAACGCGCGGGAGGCCAGACGGGCACCGAGCGCGTGTCCGCGTCCGAACCGTCCGAAGGGAGCCCGCCGTGAGCGACGTATCGCGTCCGCCGCGCCGTGCCCGGTCCCCGTGGCCGGGGCCGTGGCCGGAGGAGGCCGAGTGCCGTCGGCTCGGCGCGCGCCTGTTCTTCCGCGCCACCGAGGGGCGGCGCGCCGGAAGACGTGAGCGCGACGGCCCCGCCGACGCGACCGCGACCACAACCGCCGCCGCGGCCACCGCCACCGCCACCGCCACCGCCGCCAAGGAGGCGTGCGCGCTGTGCCCGGTGCAGCCGGAATGCCTGCGGCACGCGCTGGGGGCGGCCGTGCCGGACAGGGTGTGGGGCGGACTCGACGCGCGCGAACGGCGGCGTCTAGCCCGGCTGCGCCGGGCCCCTGAGGTGGTAGATGGCGAAGGCGCCGCCGATGACGGGCATGGCCACGTTGCGCACCCGGATCCCGCCCGCCGTCATGCCGTGTTCGGTCCCGGCGTGGGCGTGGCCGTGGACGGCGAGGTCGGCGCCCGCCCCGTCCATCGCCTCGGCGAGGAGGTAGCTGCCGAGGAAGGGGTAGATCTCCAGGGGCTCGCCCGCGAGGGTGTCGGGCACGGGTGAGAAGTGGGTGAGGGCGATGCGCAGCTCGGCGCCGTCCTCCCGCAGCTCGGACAGGGCCTTCTCGAGCCCTTCGGCGCAGGTGCGGGTGTACCGGATGAAAGCCTTCATCTCCGGTTCGCCGAACTCGCTGCCGCTGCGCCCGGCGAAGCCCCCGCAGAAGCCCTTGGTCCCGGCGACGCCGACCCTCGTACCGTCGATGCCGAGGGCGACGCCGGTGCCCTCCAGCACGTGCACTCCCGCGGCGGTCAGCTCCGCCGCGACGGACTCCTCCTGATCGCTCTGGTAGTCGTGGTTGCCGAGCACCGCCACCACGGGGACGTCGAGGTCCGCCACCTCGGCGGCGACCACCCGGGCCTCGTCCGGGGTGCCGTGCCGGGTCAGGTCCCCGGCCAGCAGCAGGAGGTCCGCGCAGTCGCGCAGGGTGTCGAAGGCGGGCCGGAGGGTGCCCGCGCTGCCGGGGCCGAGGTGGATGTCGCCGACCGCGGCGACCCGGATCACCACAGCTCCTCGGAGTGGTCGGGCGGCCCTGGCCGGCAGACGGTGACGTCCTCGCGCCACTCCAGTCCGGCGAGCTCCTCCGCGGCGATGCGCAGCACCTCGGCGCGGTACTCCGCGCTGGCGACGGTGCCGCGGACCATGGCTCCCGCCCCGTGGGCTTCGATGCGTACGCCCAGCTCCGCGAGGTCCTCGCGGGCCAGCCGGTCGTACAGGCGTCCGATGCGGTACTCCGTCATTCCGCGATCCGCCGTTCCGTGGTCCGTCGTTCCGTGGTCCGTCATGACATCGCCTCCCTGGCGCCGGCCCGGTCGTCCGGCCCGCACGCGTGGTCGTCCCGGACGACGACGCGGCCGTCCCGGGCGCCGCCCCGGTAGCCGATGACGCGGAGCCCCTCCAAGAGGTGGAGGAACGCCTCCGGCAGCGGCTCCGAGCGGTAGGCGCGGTCCAGCCGGTCCCAGTCGATCTGCTCCCGCAGCATGCGCGCCATCGGCAGCAGGTCCCCGAAGTCGCAGTAGTGCTCGCAGAGCGCGGCGAGGCGGCTGTCCATCAGGTCGGTGGGGGCGAGGACGGGCATCCACACCGAGTCCACCGCTTTGACGTGCGCCCGCTCCAGGAGTTCCGTACTCACCGGTCGCCGGGCCAGCTCGAAGATCAGGTCGATCTCCTCCCCGCCGGACCGTCCCTTGACGAGCCAGTCCTCGGGGGCCCGGCGCATCTCGATGCCCCCTTCCTCGAGGGCCTTGATCGCCGCGTCGGCGTCCTGCGGCCGGACACAGAAGTCGGTGTCGTGCTGGAACCGCGCGGCCATGCCGTGGCCGAAGGCGGCCACGCTCCCGGCCAGCGCGAACGGCAGCCCGGACCGCTTCAGCAGCGCGGCCACGAGCTTGGTGGTTTCCAGGATCGCCTGGGTGTGGTCCATGGGCAGGGGGCCGTCGGCGGGCGCGGGCGGGCTCAGTCCTTCGGGACGGGCCTGGCCCGGGCACGCGTCCAGTGGCTCGGGGGATGCGTTCACCGGCTTCGCGGGCGTCATGGGGAGCGGGTACCCGCCCTCGCCGCCGAAACACACCGCGTACGGATCCGGTCGGCCGGGACCCGGGGGCCGGCCGTGACGACCGGGGCGGGGCCGGGGCGGGGTCGTTACGACACGACGCCGGGGGTCGGCTTGACCAGGTGGTCGGCGGCGGCGGCCATGAGGTGCCGGGTGCGCTTCCGGTCCCCGGCGAGCGGGGCGGTGTCCATGCCCGCCCCGGACCGCAGGCCCGCGAGGAACTCCTCGATGGCGTCGGCGGAGGTGTGGGCGGGCTGCCAGGAGAGCTCCTCCCGGGCGCGCGTCGAATCCAGCAGGGGCAGCCGCAGTACGGCGTCGAACAGGTCCGGGGAGGCCGGTACGAGGTGCAGCCGCCAGGCCGCGGCGAGGGCGGCCCGGACGGGGCCCGAGGGCATCGCCAGTTTCCGCGCGTCGAAGAGGCGGACCAGCAGATCGGCGTCCACGGGCGGGTCGGCCGCCAGGTTGAACGCCCCGCGGACCGGCAGGACGACGGCCGCCCGGTAGGCGGCGGCCGCGTCGTCGGTGTGCAGGGCCTGGAAGCGCAGCCCCGGCAGGTCGGGCACCGCGGGGAGGAGCCGGGGGCGTACGAGACGGCCCGGCAGCAGCCGCCCCGCGAAGATCCGGCGCTGCTCGGAGGCAGACTGCCGCTTGAAGAGGAAGCCGGGCCGCATCCGCACCACGCGCAGGTCCGGGTGCCGCTGTTCGTAGGCGTCGAGGACGCGTTCGAGGTAGGCCTTCTCCCGGGTGTAGGCGGCCTGCGGCCAGCCGTGCGTCGGCCAGGACTCGTCCACGGCGCGGTCCTTCGGGCCGGGCGAGTAGGCGCCGACCGAGGAGGCGTGGATCAGGGCGGGCACGCCCGCCTCCGCCACCGCGTCGAACACGCGGATGCTGCCCAGGACGTTGGTGCGCCAGGTCTCGGCGGGGTGGTGGGTGGGCTGGAACTTCCAGGCGAGGTGGATCACGGCGTCCGCCCCCGCGAAGAGCGGGACCAGGTCCGCGCCGCCCGGTTCGACGTCCACGGCGTGCCACCGCGTCCTGGCGGGCCGCCAGCCGGGGACCCTGCGAGCCAGACCGGTCACGGAGTCCACCGCCGGATCCTCTGCGAGGGCCGCCACGACGCTGGTCCCCACGTTTCCGGTGGCCCCGACGACCACGACACGGAGCCCCCCGCCGCGCGACCCGTCCGCGCCGGTGCGCTCCGTGTCGGTGCGTTCCGTGTCGGTGCGTTCCGTGCCGGTGCGCTCCGTGCCGGTGCGCTCCGAGCCGGTGCGCTCCGAGCCGGTGCGTTCCGCGCCGGGCTCGCCTTCGCCGGTCTCGCCGAGGTCCGCCGCCCGTGTGCGTCGCGTCATCGCGTGACTCCTCTCCCGACCGTGCCGGCGCTCGCCGGAGCACGCGCAGAGCGCCTACCCCTGCCCCCGGCCCGCATTCGCCGGGCGGGGCGGGGCCCGGCGGGGCACGGACGCCCGTGCCCCGCCCGGGTCCGGGGCCGCGCCGTCTAGGGATGGGCGGCGTGTTCGTGGGAGGGCGGTGCGGGGGCAGGGGACGCGGGGAGCGCAGGGGAGGCCGCGGAGGTGGCCGGCGAGGGGGTGGACGCCGGTTCGGGGGGCATGTCGTGCGAGCCCATGTGGGTGGCCCCGGACTGGATGGATCCGCCGAGCCGGTTCTGGGCCGGTGCCAGGGCTTCGGCCGAGGCGGCGGTGACGACCCAGCGGGCGCCCACCAGGTACGTACCGCCGTACGTCTGCGATTCGGCCAGCCAGGCCGTCTGGCCCGCGTCGGCGGTGAAGGTGGCCATGCGGTAGGCGTCCTTGCCCGATCCGCAGGCCCCTTCGCGCAGTTCGTCCGCGTCGACCGTGACCTCGGCCGTGCAGCCGAGGGCGGTGGCGAGGTCCTGGAGCGTGAGCGAGCCGGGCGGCGCGGACGCGGCGGCCGCCCGCTGCGCCGCCTGGCCCGTGTGCGGCCGCGTCTCGGTCGGGTGCGAGGCGCAGGCGGCGCAGAGGAGGGCGAGGGAGAGGCCCGCGGCCACGGGCAGGAGGAGGCGGCCGGGGCCGCGCGGAGGATGCGGCACGGATCAGCCCGCCGCCGGGACCTTCTTGCCCGCGTCACTGACCGCGAACCAGAGCCCCTGCTTGTTGTGCCCGTTGGTCTGGCCGGGCGCGGTGTCGCCGGTGAACGTGTAGACCGGCCAGCAGTCGATCGTCAATTGCATCGTGCCGTCGGGCCGCTTCACCGACCCGACCAATGCGGCGGCGATGCCGTTCACCTTGCTCTTGTCGACTGCCGCCGCGGGCTTCCACGTGTCGAGGCAGGCGCCCAGGCAGCCGAATTTCATCGGCCAGGCACTGTCCTTGTTGAACCGGTAAAGAGTCCGGCTCTGACCGTCGACGAGAATGTTCCCGAGTTTCGCGTCATTCATGACGGACACCCCGGCGCCCTGCTGATCCCCGCCCTTTTGTTCTCCGCCCTTTTGTTCTCCGGAGTTCCCGTCCGCCGGTTTCGCCTCCGTGGCCTTCTGGTCGATGGCCTTCTTTCCGTCGGCGGCCAGCGCGTGCCACGTACCGCCGACTCCCTCGCCCTTCGCCTCGCCCGGCTGTGCGTCCTTCGCGTAGCGGTACACGGGCCAGCCCGCGAGGGTGAGCTGCCGGGTGCCGTCCGGGCGGACGACCGCGCCCAGGAGGTCGGCGGACATGCCCGCCGAGGCCGTGGCGTCGTCCGCCGGGACCGCGGGCCAGGTGGTGGCGCAGGCCCCGTCACAAGCGGATTTCGGGGGCTGGGCGGTGTCCTTGTCGAAGCGGTAGAGGGTCGCCCCGGCGCTGTCGGTGACCACGTTGCCCACCGCCTGGACGGCCCGTACGGCCAGCTGGCCGGCCGGTGCGCCCTTCCCGCCGGCGGCGAGCGCCCCGGAACCGGCGGCCGGGTCCGCCGCGGAGTCCGCGCCGTATCCGGAGCCGGATCCCGATCCGTAGCCCGAACCGTATCCGTCGCCGTTTCCGCTCCCCCCGCTCGGGGATTTCGCCCCGGCCGGCTGCGCCGCATTCGCCGTACGGAAGTTCTCGGTGTCACTTCCGCATCCGGCCGCCAACAGCACCACCGCGGCCACTGATCCCAGCATTACTCCACGTCGCCTGTTGTTCACGATGACTCCCTCGAATGAAGACGGGCGCTTTTCACGTCCTGTTCCATTCATAGGGCCCGCGGACCCCATTCCCTTCGGATCACCCGGAATTTGTCAGATCGCGCCAAACGCTGAACTACTCCTGAATACGCAGAGCGAGCGCGGGACAACGGCGCACCGCCCGCAGGGCCTTCGGGCGCAGCGGGGCGGGGACCTCCATGACCCCCTGGGCCGGATAGCCGTCGGCGTCCAGCCGGACGACGTCGGGCAGCAGGTCCACGCACAGCCCGTGCCCCTTGCACAGGGTCCAGTCCACGACGAGCCGTTCGGGGTTGGCGTCGGCGGGCAGCGGCAGGGCCCCCAGGACCCGGCGTCCGCAGCCGCTGCCCACGGCGTGGTCGCGGAACTCGTCGGGGAACACGGCGAGCGCGGAGGCCACGAAGGACGACGTACCGTCGGGGTGGCTGCACGCGCCGCGCCCGCGCACCCCGCGCATCCGGGCCTCCACCGCTTCGAGGGCGGTCCGGCCGCCCCCGCCCACGAGGTCGGCCACGGCTCCGGCGAGGGAGGGCAGCCCGCGGACGCACGGACCGCACTGGCCCGCGGTCTCGTCGGCCATCCAGCGGACCACGCGGGCCACTTCACCCGCCGGGCAGGTGTCCTCGGGCAGCGGCAGTACGGCGCCGGCCCCGAGCACCGCGTCGAACGAGGCGAGGGACTCCCGGGAGAGCACGGCCGACTGCGCGGCGCCCGGGGTCAGCCACCGGCCGTGGTAGCCGCCCACCAGCACGCCCTGGCCGGGACTGGCTCCGCACAGCCCCAGGACGTACGCCAGGGAGGTCCCCATGGGCACCTCCACCACCGTGGAGCCGGAGACCGTCAGCAGGGTCGTGCCCGGTTCGGCGGGCAGCCCCACGGACCGGTAGTCCAGCGCGCCGAGCCGTGCGGCGACGGCGAGCTGGGCGTACGTCTCGGTGTTGGACAGCAGGGTCGGCAGCCCGCCCAGCCCGCGCTCGCTCGTGCGCACCTTCTGCCCGGACGGGAGGGCCTTGCCGCCGTCCAGTCCGGCGATCAGCGCGGTCCCCTCGCCCGTGACGAACCGTTCGGGGAGCCGGGTCACGCGGACCCGGCTGCCGGTGGGGCCGCGTTCGGCCACGGCGGCGCGCGCGGAGCGCTCCACGTCCTCCCGGGTCACGCCGACGACCACCTCCTCCGCGCCCAGCGCGGCGGCGGCCAGCAGCGCGCCGTCGAGGACCAGGTGCGGGGCGTGCAGCCACAGCGCGGCGTCCTTGAGGCAACTGGGCTCCCCTTCCGTGCCGTTGACCACGACGGCGGAGCGTCCCTCGCGGCCGCGGGCGGAGCGGATGACGGCCTGGAGTTTCCGGGCGAAGGGGAAGCCCGCTCCCCCGCGCCCGCGCAGGTCCGTGTTCTCGGCCAGGGCGAGGAGTTCGTCGGGGCGGTACCGCGGCACGCTGCCGTGTACGGCGAGGTGGCCCGGCCGGTCGAGCCGGTCGGCCGCGTCGAGCCCGGCCAGCAGCCGGGGCTGCCCGACGCAGCCGAGGGCCGGGTGGGGCGCTTGCGTCACTGCCGGCCCCGGATTCCGTCGAGGGGCTCCCCGGGCCACTCCACGCCCGCCTCCTGCCCGCCCGCGCTGAACACCGGGCTGTACGGCCCGAACTGCTGCGGTTCGGGCCAGTTCGGCAGGAGGGGCATGGGCGGCGGCGCCGAGCGGCCGGCCACCACCGGCGCGGCCGCCACCCGCGGAGCGAGCGGCGGGTCGGCCTGCGCACCCTGCGCCCCGGCGCGCCGGTCCTGCTGGCGCGCCAGGCGGGCCGTCAGCCGGGCCGCGGGCTGCTCCACCGGCTGGTGTACGAACGCCCGCGCCGCGGCGGGGCGTTGGCCGGGAATCCGGGCGGGGGCCGGGGCCGGGGCCGGGGCGGCGGGACGGGCGGTCAGGGCGCGCAGCCTGGTCCGCAGCCGCAGCGCCAGCAGGACCGCGACCCCGATCAGGCACAGGGCGTAGGACACGCTCACCCAGCCACTGGCGGCGCGACCGGACTTGAGCCCGTGCACCAGGGAGGCGCCCCAGGCCGGGTACGCGCCCATGTGGAGGGCCCGCCACCACAGGGACCGGCCCTTGGTGGCGAACGCGCTGCGGACGGCGCCGGAGACCGCGACGGCGACGAAGAGGTAGCCCGCCAGCGTGCCCAGCCCGATGAGGACGGCCTGGTCCGCGTCGGCGAACGGCACGACCACCGCGGCGGCGGAGGTCCGCGATTCGGCGACCTTGACCCAGACGTGCAGGGCGAGGAACCCCAGCCCGGCGACGGCGAGGCCGCGGTGCGCGCCCTGGGCGGCTATCCGGTGGCCGGAGGCGAGCACGCGGCGGTCCGTGGCGGCCAGGCCCCACAGGACGGCGGAGGTGAGCGAGACGAGCGAGAGGACGCCCGCCCCGTAGTCGAGGAAGTCCCACAGGTGGGACAGGGCGCCCGCCTGGGCGGCCACCCCCAGGGAGACCAGGGCCGCGAGCGCGGCGGCGGCCAGGGCGCCCGGGTGCGGGCCGCCGCCCGCGGAGACCAGGGGCGGCCGTCGCAGGGCGCGGCGGCCGACCGCGGCGGCCGCGGCGGCGCCGGCGTGGCGTCGGGTGCGGCCGGCCCGGTGTGAGCGGGGCGCACGGATCTGGGACAGGGGCATCGAGTTCTCCCATACGCCAGGACCGAGCACTCCACGTCACGCGCTCGGCGCCCGGGGTGATCGTCGGAACTGCTCGGCAGCGGGCGGCGGATGGGTGCCTCGCCGACCGGGGAGCGGGGGCCGGAGTGCAGAAGCATCGTGGAGCTTCGCAACGTCTCCACAGGATTTATCGAAACGTGACAACTTCTGGTGCCCACAGCGTCATCGCATCGAGTATCCCCGGAAGATTCCCTTCCAGTGGTGCGGATGTGACCGGACTGACGCCCGGTTCACCGCTACACAGGGGGAGGCGGGCCCCGACGGGGCGTGCCACCCTCCCACGGGACAGGCCGTACCCCGGCATGAACGAGGTAACAATGTGCGAACTTCTCAACCGCATCTGGTCCCGCCCCCGCGGCGAATGGACCCGGGTCCTGCGAAAGGAACTGCCCGCGCTGGCCGCCGGCATCATGGAGGAACTCCGCGACGAGCTCCCGGAGTTCTCCGCACTGGTCGAGGACCTCGGCGACGAGGTGGTCAGACAGCAGGTGGAGTCGGCCCTGCTCACGGTCCTCGGTTACCGCGAGCCCGCCGCCCGCACGTCCGGCGCCCACCCGTCCGGCGCCGCGCCGGAGAACGCGTCCGAGCACGAACCCGAGCACGCATCCGAGCACGCATCCGGGCACGCACCGGACCAACGGCGGATCCCGGCCCAACGGCGCGCGGCGGAGCCCCGGAAGGCTCCCGAGCCCCCGGGGACTCCCGAGCACCAGAGGGCCTCGGAGCACGGCGACGACGAGCCCGGTGCGCGCGCACCGCGTCCCGCCCTCGCCGCCGTTCCCGCCCAGGGATCCGGCAGCGCCCCCGAACGCGCGCGGCGGGAGCTCTTCGCCGCCCTCACGGGTGACATGACCATGGCTGATTCCGCACTCTGTGAACTGGCCGCGGCGGCCCACTGGCCCCTCCCCGCCACCGTCCGGGCCATCGTCCCGGCCGCCCCCGGGGAGACCCAGCAGCTGGCGGCCGTCCTGGACGACGCCCTCGTGGGCATGGTCGGCGGCCAGCCGTGCCTGCTCGTGCCCAGCCCGGAGCCGGACGCCCGGGGAGCCCTGGAGTGCTCCCTGCGCGGGCGTTCCGCGGCCGTCGGCCACCCCGTCGCGCTCCGCGACACCGCCTCGTCGCTGCGCTGGGCACTGCGGCTGCTGGCCCTCACCCCGACCCGCGCCGGACTGGACGCGCGGGCCGTCTTCGTCGACGACCACCTCTCGACCCTCCTGCTGCTGCAGGACGAGCCCCTGGCGCACGCCCTGGCCGCGCGCTGGCTGTGGCCCCTGAACGACCTCACCCCCCGCCAGAGCGAGCGGCTCGAAGTGACCCTGCTCGCCTGGCTCGAGGGCGGCGGCGCACCCGAGGCGGCGAAGGCGCTGAGCGTGCACCCGCAGACCGTCCGTTACCGCATGCGGCAGCTGGAGAAGCTCTTCGGCCCCGGGCTGCGGGACCCCCGCACCCGTTTCGAGCTGGAAATGGCCCTGCGCAGCCGCCGCCTGATGGCCCAGGTCCGGCGCCAGCACTCGCGGGTGGGCCGCAGGGCCCGTACCGTCACGGCGGACTTCCGCCCCCTGGACGTCATGGCCCGCGTCAACGGCCTCTGATCCGCGCCTCCCTCCCCCACACCACAGGCCCCGGCCCCTCCCCCGCCAGCACGGCGGAGGAGGGGCCGGAGCCACGCTCGGGGCGGCGCGGGGAGGTGGGAGGGGACGCCACCCCGAGGGTCCGGGGGCCGTGCGGCCCGGCTGGGGGCCGCACGGCCGGGGCGGGCGGGCCGCCTCAGCGGCAGGCGCGCCCGTCGTTGATGCAGCGCACCGCGTTCGCCATCAGGCCGTCCGACATCACGTTGATGAAGTCACCGTGGTCGGTCACCGGCTTGTGCAGCTGCTCCGGGAAGCTGTCCACCGCGAACCGCGCGCCCGGCGCCACCCCGTAGACGATCCGCTGCACCAGCTGCGGGATCGCCTTGAAGCCGGCCGGGCAGGCGCCGTTCTTCCCCGCGAAGGCCACGTGCGTACGGTGGTTGGCGCTGTCGCTGTTGCGGCCGTCCCAGCAGCTCTGGAACGAGAAGGTCCGCACGACGTCACTGCCCTTGGGACAGATCGGGTACTTGTCCTTGAGCTGACGGTTCTCGAATCCGGTGCAGCTCCATGACGCGTTGGCATTGGCGGTGCCGTTGGTCAGCGCCTTGGCGTCACCGGTGATGATCCGCAGGAACCGGGGCATGGCGGTGACCTTGGCGGCCGCACTGCCCTTGAACTCGGTGGTGACCTGCTTCGGCTTCAGGATCGTGCCCACGTTCGCGTCCTGGCCGCCGCCGGGCGCCTTGGCGTCCTGCTCCGCCCGGCCGTCGCGCAGCCGCAGCACCGGCCAGTAGTAGGTGGACTGGTCGCCGTTGGTACAGGTGGTGCCCGCGGCGGCCAGGCTGTTGTTGGTGGAGAAGGCGTCCGTGGTCTTGTTGCCGACGTAGTCGTGCATGTGGTGGGCGCCGTTGCCGACGCCGGGCGCGACGATCACGTTGTCGGGGTTGAGGTGCCGGTTCTCGTTGCGGCCGCAGTTCACCGCGAGGGAGCCGGTGGAGGCGCGGGCCGAGGGCGGGGGCGTGTTCACGTTCGGCCGTACGGTGTTGATGGCGACGAAGTCGCTGCGCGCCGGGCCCCCGCTGCCCGCACCCCCCTTGCGGGCGGCGTTCAGGGCGTTGCCCCCGGCATCGGCCGCGGCCGGTTCGTCCGCCGGATCCGCGGCCGCGGCCTGCTGCATCGAGCAGGCGCCGAGCGCCTCCAGCCCGTCGGGGCGCGCGGAGGCCCGCCCGAGCGCGTCGGTGAGGCGGCCGATGGTCGTGCCGCGCTGCTGCTTCAGCGTGCCGAGCAGAGCGTCGCCGCCGGCGCGGCCCGAGGCGAGCTTGGTGTAGGCGTCGGCGACCTGCGCGTCCAGCTGCGCGAGGTTCTCGTCGACCGCGGACCGGGCCTGTTCGGGGACGTCGCGGAGCTTGTCGCCGACGTCGGGACAGTCGATGGTGGCCGTCACCGGGGCGCTCCGGGCGGAGTCCTGGCCCGCGGAGGCCTGCTGGGTGACGATCACGACTCCCCCGCCGCCCAGGACGAGGGCGCTGACGAGGGCGAGGGCCTTGTGGGACGGCCTGAGACGGCGTTTGTGGCCGTTCTTGCTCATGCGATCACTTCACTTCACTTCGTCGGTCGGGGGGTGGAGGGGGAAGGGGAGGGTGCGGCATCGGCGAGCCCGTCGAAATCGACCAGCCCGCTCGCTTCGAGGACCGAGATGTGGTCCAGCACCGTGGTGTTGGCGTCCGTGGCCAGGGCCCGGACCATGGAGTTGCGTGTCTGGGCCCGCACTTGGGCGACGAGGGCGAACACCTTGCCGTGCGCCCGGCGCAGCAGCTGGATGAACAGCCGCTCGTACTCGGCGCCCTGGGCGCGGTCCATCTGGGCGAGCCAGCCCTGCTGCTGCTCGGTGGGCCGGTCGGGCAGGTCGACGCCGAGGGCCTCACCCACCTCCCGGACGCGCCGGTCGAGTTCGGTGTGGCCCTCGACGAGGTGGTCCCCGGCCATGCGCACGCTCGGCCGGATGCCGCGCTGCTGGGCCTGGCGGCCCGCGGGCAGCTCCCAGAGTCCGGCGAGCCGCACCTTGCGGACGAAGTCCCGGTCCTGCGGGCTCAGCGGCCCGAAGGCCGTGCTCAGCGTTCCGGCGCCGTCGTCGTCGGCGGGGGCCTTGGCGGCCGTGGTCGCGGCCGACGCGGTCCTCCCGCCGAACTTCTGCACGGGGATCAGCAGCGCGATCAGGGTGCAGAGCAGGGCGCCGATGACCGCGCCCGTGCCGATCACCTGCCTCGACGCGAGCGACATGCCGCCGGCGGACGAACGACGGAATGACAGCACTGTGCCTCCTTGTGCGTGGTCCGGGAGGCCGTGTGTGTCTGCCTGTACTCCCGGGTGCCAAGGGACGCTAGGCGAGTCCGGGGGCGCGTACGGAAGGGCCATCACGAACGGACAAAGTTCCGGGCGCCGCCCCGGGCGGGTGGTACGGTCCGCCCGTTCGCCCTCGGGCCCGACGGTGAATCCAGCGGTTCCCAACTGCCCTGCCACGCGCCGTGATTGAGTGTGTACGCGACCACGTGACAGGAGATCCGCCATGCGCCGGTACCGCCATGCCCAGCCCGTCCGCCACGCCCTGACCACCGCGGCCGCCCTCACGCTCGCCCTCGCCGCGGCCGGCTGCGGCGCCGACGACGGGACGAAGGAGGTCTCGCAGGAGGGCAAGGGCGGCTACCCGTGGGTGGCCACCGACGAGATCTGCAACTCCCTGCCGTACGAGAAGCTCGCCGACCCCCTCGGCAACCGCGAGGAGGTCGCCGACCGGGCCAAGCGGACGGGTGGTGGCGCCCCCGGGTTCACCTGCACCCAGCCGCTGGCGGAGCGGGGCGCCGCCCGGTACGGGGGCGTCAAGGTCGAGCTGGACTTCGCCTTCACGGAGAGCGTGGATTTCGCCAAGGAGGTCTTCGCCGCCGGGCGGAAGGAAACGCACCCCACGGCGCCGGAGGGCGCCCAGACCGAGGTCAAGGACGTGGGCCGGGAGGCGACCCGGTTCGGCTACGACAAGCCGAACGAATTGCACCAGGTACGGGAACTGCGGCTGCGGGACTCCAATCTGCTGCTCACGGTGGTGGTCACCGCGGACGCCCGCACGGAGCCGACGCCCGAGAGCCTCAAGGCGATGGACACGGCGGTCGACGGCTTCACCCGCGGCGTCCTGGACGCCGTCCGGAAATAGCCCCGGATGGGAAACCCTTGACGCAAGGTTGACCGGACCTTTCGACTGTCGTGGCGGCAGGGGCCGTTACGGTCCCTCCCATGTCCCTACGCCCTGCCGCCCTCCCGGTCCTCCCGTACCGCAAGCCCACCCGCGGCCGCGACTACTGGGTCCTGGACGACGTACTGCCCGACCCGGACGCGGCCCGCGAGCGTGCGCTGGCGAGGGACGACTGGACCGAGGGCTACCCGCACAAGCCCGAGAGCTGGCCCGGGCTGCGCGCCATGCCCGGACTGGACCCCGGCGAGCTGGAGCGGGTCGAGCGCCTCGTCCGCAAGGCGACCGGCGCCCGCGAGATCTGGGCCGAACGGCCCGCCGGGGGCGGCACGTTCAACCACAACTGCGTCCAGGTGGTCGGTGCGGGCGAATGCGAGCCCCGCCCCCACACCGACTCGCGCAGCCTGTGCCGCTACGCCGCCGTGCTGTACCTCAACCCCCGCGTCCCCAAGGGCTGCGGGACCAGCTTCTACCGTCAGAGCCTGCCCGGCGGGGTCCTCGGCGGCAACCAGGTGATCGCCCCGCACAACACCCTGGTGGACGCGCTGGGCACCCGCTTCGTCGCGCCGGACTCCTTCGTCCCCGACGTCGAGGTCCCCCACCGCGCCAACCGGTTGCTGCTCTACTCCGCGAACATGATCCACAGCGCCACCGACTACTGCGGCACCACCCTGGAGGACAAGCGGATGACCGCCGTCTTCTTCTGGAAGGCCTGACCCGCCGGCAGGCCGGACCCCGCCGGCAGGCCGTACCCCGCCCGCCGGGGTCCGGGAGCCGGGCGGCCCCCGCTCAGCCGAGTCCCTCCGGGAGCCGCCCCGTGTGCAGGACGCCGAGCGTCTGCGTGGCGCGCGTGAGCGCCACGTACAGGTCGCTCGGCTGCAGTTCGGCGGGCTCGGCCACGATCACGGTGTCGAACTCCAGGCCCTTGGCCTGGCGCGGATCGAGCAGGACGACCGGCCGGGTCAGGTCCGGCTCCTCCCCCGCCCGGACCGGCGCCCCCGCGCCGGACAGCGCCCCGGCCAGCGCCCCGTGCAGCGGGCGCGGAGCGATCACCGCGAGCCTGCCCTCCGCCCCCAGGTGCCCCGCGACGGCCTCGGCCACCGCCCCCGGAAGGTCGCCGGTCTCCCGGATCCAGGGTGCCACCCCGGTGGACCGCACCGAGCGGGGAGGTTCGAAGCCCGGGTGGTGGGCCCGCAGCACGGCGGCGGCGAGCTCCATGATCTCGGCGGGCGTCCGGTAGTTGACCCCGAGCCGGGCCAGCTCCCAGCGGTCGCCGACGTACGGCGCCAGGATCCGGTCCCAGGATCCGCAGCCCGCTTCGTCGCCCGTCTGGGCGGGGTCGCCGACCAGGGTCATCGAGCGGGTGGGAATGCGGCGCATCAGCAGCCGCCAGGCCATCTCGGACAGCTCCTGCGCCTCGTCCACGATGAGGTGCCCGAAGGCCCAGGTCCGGTCGGCGGCGGCCCGCTCGGCCGTGCTGCGGTGGTCGTCCTCCTCGTGGCGCTCCGCCATCCGCTCGGCGTCGATGAGGTCGTGCGCGGCGAGGAACTCGCTCTCCTCGTCCTCGAATTCGTAGGACTCGGAGCCCTGCGAGAGGTCCAGCACGCCCTGCGCGTACGCGACGCGACGCTCGCGGTCCTTCTCCTCGGCGGCGCGCAGCGCGCTGTCGTCGGTCCCGAGCAGCTCGGCGGCCTCGTCCAGGAGCGGAACGTCCGCCGGCGTCCAGTCGCCGTCCGCGCCGCCTGAGCGCCGGATCAGCGCGGCGTCCTCCGGCGCCAGGTGCGTGGGCTCGGCGAGGAAGTCGGCGATCAGCCGTTCCGGGGTGAGGGCGGGCCACAGGGTGTCGATGGCGGCGTGCACCGGGCCGCTGGTGGCGATCTCCTTGCCGAGCTGGGCGACGTCGTCGGGGCCGAGCAGGTTGGGGCCGCCGTACGGGTCCGCGCCGAGCCGGTCGGCGAGCTGCTCGGTGAGCGCGTCGATGATCCGGAAGGCGAAGTAGGGGCGCGCCAGGTTGTGCGGCAGGCCGGTGGCGCGGGCCCGGTCGCGGGCCTCGTGCGCCATGGTGCGGTGCAGCAGCAGGGTTCCGTAGTCGTCGTGGTCGATCTCCAGGGCGGCCTCGGGGACCGTGTCGGAGTCCTCGCCGAGGCCCGCCGGCACCTCCTCGGGCAGCGTCTGGCGGTCCTCGACGACCCGCGCGAGTACGTCGGCCATCGCGGCGCGGCCCTTGACCGCCGCGGCGCCGGGCCGGTCGGCGGCGGTGGCGTGCACCCCGGGGAAGAGTTCGCCGAGCGTGGCGAGCAGGACGCCCGTCTCGCCGAGGGCGGGGAGCACCTGGCCGATGTAGCCGAGGAACGCGGGCCCGGGGCCGACGATCAGGACGCCGCGCTTGGCGAGCAGCTCCCGGTGCGCGTAGAGCAGGTACGCCGCCCGGTGCAGGGCGACGGCGGTCTTGCCGGTGCCCGGGCCGCCCTCGACGACCAGCACGCCGCGGTACGGGGAGCGGATGATGCGGTCCTGCGCGGCCTGGATGGTGCGCACGATGTCGTGCATGCGGCCGGTGCGGGCGGCGTCGAGCGCGGCGAGCAGGACGGCGTCCGCGTCGGCGCCCTCGTGGCCCGTGCGTTCGGCGTCGGTGAGGTCGAGGATCTCGTCGTGCAGGGCGGTGACCCGGCGGCCACGGGTGGTCAGGTGGCGCCGGCGGCGCAGCCCCATGGGGTGGTGGCCGGTGGCGAGGTAGAAGGGGCGCGCGACATCGGCCCGCCAGTCCAGGACGAGGGGGGTGCGCTCCGCGTCGTCCTGGCGGATTCCGATGCGGCCGATGTGGTGGTCGCGGCCGTCGGAGAACTCGAGCCGGCCGAAACAGAGGCCGTTCTCGCCCGCGTTCAGGGCGGAGAGCAAGCCCGATTGTTCGGCGACCATGACATCGCGCTCCAGCCGGGCCTGGAAACCGGTCCCGATGTCGCGCAGGGCGCCGTGTACGGCGCGTTCGGCCTGCTCGCGCAGGCCGTCGAGCCGTTCGTACAGCTCGGTGATGAATTCCTGCTCGTTCTCGAATTCCGCGGTTGACAATTCCACTCCCGACGCGATACAGTGTTCCCATAAGCTTCTTCACGGCTTCGCCATGCCCGTCAGGGTTCGGGAGTCGTGAATCAATAAATATACGCAGAGAAATACCCCGGTCGTCAATCCGACCGGGGTATTTCTTTTATGCGGGGCTATGCGGGGCTCCGTCGCTCAGGCGTTCAGAGACGGCACCACTCCACCGGGGTCAGGTCCTTGACGTAGCGCGCGGAGACCCAGGCCTCCTGCTTGCTGTACAGGCGGTACCAGAGGTGGTTGTCCCCCACCTTCTCGCCGCGCTCCTTGCAGAGGATCCTGACCTTGTGGTGCGGGTAGACCTTGCCCAGCTCGCGCGAGCGGGTGGTCGGCTCGCTGCGGACGGTCAGCGGGCCCTTCGACACCACCTTGCCGAGGGCGTACTCGCGCTCCCGGTCGTCGTCATCGGGCCTCGGCGCGGCGCCCGGGTGGCGCGCCGCCATCTGCTCGTTGGACATGATCTGCGTCGCCGGACCGTCGTCCGCCACCGCGGCGCCCGCACCGGAGAGGCCGAGCAGCAGGCTGCCGGCGGCAAGGGCGAGGACCGTCCTGGTGGGCTTCGACGTGATCGAGATGAACGGCATGAGCGGCTCCCGTACGAAGACTTCCGGCGACCCGTCCGGTCGCCCGGGACGACTATGGCGACGCCGCGCCGCGTCGCCGGGCAGGCGCACCGCCCTTTCCTCCCGATCCGCCGGATCTCATCCGATTGACCCCCTCCCGTCCGCGCGCGCGTCCGGTCCGGCGGGGCGTACGTCGACCGGGGCGCCGAGGGCTCGGGCCCGCTCGGCGGCCCAGACCAGGCGGTGCGTGGCCAGGCTGGTCCGGGGACCGGAGAGCAGGAGGTCCCCGTCGCCGCTCGCGACGGCGGCCAGGAACGCCTCGGTCAGGGCCAGGTCCCCGCCTCCGTGCCCGCCCCCCGGCGCCCCCGCGGCGGGTTCGACCCGCTCCTCGCGGCCCGTCCGGAAGTCGGTGATCCGCAGGGCCGCCCCGTCGCCCTCGATGTGGCCGTGGGTGCCGAACAGCCGGGTGCGGCGCTCCGACATGGGGGTGAAGGCGCTGACGGTGAAGGTGGCGGTGGCCCCGTCGGCGAATTCCATGGCGACGACCTGGTGGTCGGCCGCGTCGTTGTCACAGGCGTACACGCAGCGGCCGTACGGCCCGGTGCGCAGCGCCTCCTCCACCCCGGCCCGGGTGGGCTCGGCGGTCACCGCGGACAGCGGCCAGAACTCGCGGTGGGGATCGCCGAGGCAGCCCAGGTAGAGCCGGGGCGCGGAGTAGGGGCAGTCGGGCTCGACCGGGCAGTCGCCGCAGCGGGCCGTGGCGCCGGGCGGGGCGCCCTCGGGCCGGAAGTGGGTGCGGCTGCCGTAGGACATGACGGTGCGCGGGGTGCGGCCGAAGAGGTGCACGAGCCAGTCGAGGTCGTGGCAGGCCTTGGTGAGGAGCAGCGGCCCTGAGGTGTCGGAGCGGCGCCAGTTGCCGCGGACGAAGGAGTGCGCGAAGTGCCACCAGCCGACGGGTTCGAGGTGCTCGGCGCCGACGAGGCGGCCGATCCGGCCTTCGTCGAGGAGGGCCTTGAGGGTCCGCGTGTAGGGGGTGTAGCGCAGTACGTGGCACACCGCGAGGAGGACGTCGTGCCGCTCGGCGGCCTCGGCGATCCGCTCGGCCTCCCTCTCCTCGGCGGCCATCGGCTTCTCCACCAGCAGGTGGTGGCCGGTGGCGGCGAGGGCGACGGCGGGATCGGCGTGCATCCGGTCCTGGGTGGCGATGATCGCGGCGTCCGCCTGCCGGCCCGCCGCCGCCAGCGCCCGCCAGTGCGGGTGCACCCGCTCGGGCGGTACGCCGAATTCGGCCGCGGCGGCCGCGGCGCGCACCGGGTCGGGTTCGGCGAGGGCGGTGATCCGTCCGGCGCCCGTCGCGTGGGCGTGCCGGGCGTACGTCAGCCCGCGCAGCCCGGCGCCGACCAGGGCCAGGGTCACCGGCGCGGCGGGCGGGCGGGGGTGCGTGGTCATACGGGCCTCCGGTGACGGGCGGACGGGCTGCGGTCGGCGCAGGGCGGCGTGGGCCGGGCAGGATCCGAAAGAGACGGCCCGGGCGAGCCCTGCCCCGCCGGGCGGCTCGCGAAGCGCGGCGCCGGGCACCGGTTCGTACGGCGCGGTGCCGGGAGGACCGGGAGAGGGGCGCCGTAGAGTCGGCGCGGGCGTCTCCACCAGCCCGAGGGGGGTCCGGGGCCGTCCGGCCGCGGGACGCGCAGCGGCAAGGAGCAGCAGTGGTGCCGACCGATCCCCTCACCTTCCCCCGCGACCCGGCGCGTCTCGGGGCACCGGGCCGCGAGCCCCTGCACGTGCTCGTGCTGGCGGGCTCCTCCCGGACCAAATCGGTCAACTCCCGCCTCGCCGCGCTGGTCGCGGGCATCGTGGAGCGGGCCGGGGCGAGCGCGGACCTCGCGCACATCGGCGACTTCCCGATGCCCCCCTACGACGGTGACGCCGAGGCCGGGGAGGGGCCGCCCGCGGCGGCCGAGGCACTGCGTGACCGGCTGAAGGCGGCCCAGGCCCTGGTCATCGCCTCCCCGGAGTACAACGCGTCGGTGCCGGGCGTGCTGAAGAACGCCGTCGACTGGGTGTCACGGCTGCGCCCGCAGCCCTTCAAGGACAAGCAGACCCTGCTGGTGTCGGCGTCCCCGTCGATGGTCGGCGGCAATCGCGGCCTGTGGGCGCTGCGCGTCCCGCTGGAGCACCTCGGGGCCCGCGTGTATCCGGACATGTTCAGCCTGGCGATGGCGCATCAGGCGTTCGGGGCGGACGGCGCGCTGGAGGACGCGGGACTGGGCGAGCGGCTCGCCGCGACGGTGGACTCGTTCCTCGCGCTGGCGGAGGCCGACACCCGCTACCTGTGTCTCCAGCGGCGTTGGTACGAGTTCCTCGGGGACCGCAGTGACGCGCCGGTGACGGCCCGCGCCCAGGACTGAGGGCGCTCGGTGCCGGTCGGTCGCGGAAGTCCAGGACGGCACTCCGCTTTGTCCATGGGCCTGCCCCGGCAGCGGTCCGCAAGCTGACGTGATCAGCGAGCGGCCGGCCGGCCTCCACGTCGTGCGGTCGTCCGCGCAGGAAGCGCCGACTCCCGGAGGTCCGATGCGCACCCCCCTCTGGCCGGCCGCAGCCGCGGTGGCCGGGCTCATCGCCACCCTGGTCGTGGCCGTGCCCACCGCGACGGCGGCCACGCCCGTGACCCTCACCTCGCCCGACCTGTCCGTGCGCGTGGACCCCGCCTTCCCCCGGGTCATCGACTACACCCGGCGCGCCACCGGCGACGTGCTGCACGGCAACGAGGACCCGGTCTCCACCGTCCTCGTCAACGGCGCCGCGTACACCCCGACGGTGACCTCCAGCGCGGGGGCCTCGGGGATCGACTACGTCATGTCGTTCTCCGGGGTCAGCGTCAAGTCCTCGCTGTCGGTGACCGGTTCGGTCGTCGAGTTCAAGGTCACCGCGATCGAGGACACGGCCGCCCTGCGGGTGCGCGGCTTCTCGATACCCGACCACAACCTGGTCAGCGTGCGCAGTGACCAGCCGGGCGCCGCGCTCTCGACGGCGTCGATGTACACCGCCACCGCGGGGACGGGTGATGTCTTCACCCCCGTCACCGCGAGCACCCCGGCCGACGCGGCCGCGAAGACGGTGATGTACGGGCTGGTGAACACCGGCAGGCTGGCCGCCGCGATCGATTCCAACTCCCGGTACGACCAGCCGTCCGGGGGCACGGCCCGGGAGAACGGCCGGATCAGCGAGCGGGTCACCGACAAGGGCGCGTACCGCCGGGCGGGCCTGTGGAGCGGGGACTGGCTGTACCGGGCGAGCGGCGCCCCGCTGGACGATCCCGAGCCGCTGCCGTACGCCCGTGTCGCGATCACCGGTGACCGCAACGCCGATGCGGTGGTGGACTGGCAGGACGCGGCGATCGCCTACCGGGACATCTGGACGCCGCCGACGGGCTGGCAGCGGACCGCCGACCGGGTGGTGCAGAGGATCCCGTTCAACTTCGCCTCGGCGGCCACCCATCCCTTCTCGGAGACCCTCGACGAGACCAAGCGGGTCGCGCTGGCCACCGACGGGCTCGGCCAGTTCGTGCTGCTCAAGGGGTACGCCTCGGAGGGCCACGACTCGGCGCACATGGACTACCAGAACATCGGGTCGAAGCTGGGCGGCGCGGCGGGCCTCAACGCCCTGACCACCGCCGGCCACGCCTACAACGCCGACTTCGGCGTGCACATCAACGCCACCGAGGAGTATCCGGTCTCGGCCACCTTCGATCCCGCGCACCAGAGCGGCGGCCTCGGCTGGGACTGGCTGGATCAGTCGTACTACGTCGACACGCGCAAGGACGGCCAGTCGGGCGACCGGCTCCGGCGCCTTCAGGACCTCAAGGCGGCGGCTCCGGGGCTGGACTTCCTCTACGTCGACGTCTGGTACGGCGACGGCTACGTCTCGCGGAAGCTGGAGCGGGAGATCGGCGGGCTCGGCTACCAGCTGGCCACCGAGTTCCCGAACACGCTGACCGAGCAGTCCCTCTGGCACCACTGGGCCACGGACGTCGACTACGGCGGCAGCGACCTCAAGGGCATCAACTCGACCATCACCCGGTTCATCGCGAACCACACCAAGGACGACTGGATCGCCCGCGATCCGCGGCTCGGGGGCGCCGAGGTCAGCGCGTACGAGGGCTGGCAGGGCAAGAAGGACTACACCGCCTTCCTGAACACGACCTTCGCCACCAACCTGCCGACCAAGTACCTCCAGGAAGCGCCGATCGTGAAGTGGACGGCGGACACGGTCACCCTGGCCAACGGCACCTCGGTCACGACCGCCGGGGGCGGCCGGAGGATCACCACGGCCGGGCGCACCGTCCTGGACGGCTCGGCGTACCTGCTGCCGCGCGACGGGAAGCTCTACCACTGGAACGACAAGGCGGCCTCGACGACCTGGACCCTCCCGGCCGGCTGGAGCGCGCCCAAGCTGTACCAACTGACCGACACCGGGCGCCGACTGGTGGGGGACCTGCCCGTCACCGGCGGCAAGGTGACCCTCGCCGCCGCCGCCCGCACGCCGTACGTCGTCACGAACGGGGCCGCCCCCGCGCAGGCCGACCCGCGCTGGGGAGAGGGCACGCCCGTCAAGGACCCCTCCTTCTACTCCGGTGACCTGAGCGCCTGGAACGTCACGGGAGCGGGCGCCGCCGTCAGCCGCAACGCCCAGGGGCAGAACGAGCTGACGCTGGCCCCGAACACCGCGCCCGCAGTGTCGCAGCAGCTCACCGGCCTGACCCCGGGGACGTACGCCGCCTCCGTGTGGGTGTCCACCGCCACCGGGCGGGCCGTCACGCTGAAGGTGACGCCCGCCGGGGGCACGGCCGCCTCCGTGTACGCGGACTCCTCGCCGCTGACGAACAATCTGGGCGGCAGCGAGAAGAACGGCACCACGATGCAGCGGATGAAGGTGTTCTTCGACGTGCCGACGGGCGGGTCGAGCGCCACACTCCAGTTGTCGGCCGCCGCCGGCCCGGGCACGGTCTTCCTGGACGACGTACGGGTGGTGCGCGGCGCGCGCACCCCGCTCGGCGGGCACTGGTTCACCGAGGACTTCGAGAACCTGGACGCCGGCTGGGGGCCCTTCGCCTTCGGCGGCGCGGGCGGCGCGGCGACCGACCCGCGCACGCATGTCGCCCAGCTCAACGCGCCGTACACCCAGGCGGGTTGGAGTGGCAAGCTGGTCGACGACGTGATCGGCGGGCGGAACTCCCTCAAGTCGCACGAGGAGCGGACCGGCCTCGTCTACCGCACCCTGCCGCAGACCCTGCGGCTGGTCCAGGGGCGCTCGTACAAGGTGAGCTTCCGCTACGAGAACGGGTTCGCGGGCGACTACCGGTTCGTCACCGGCGCCGGGAGCACGGAGAGCGCCACCGCGCTGGGCCAGGCCCGGACCGCGACCACCTTCACCCAGACCTTCACGGCCGGGGCGGACGCCTGGATCGGGATCCGGAAGGTGAGCGCCGAGGACTCCCACAACGAGGCCGACTTCGTCCTGGACGACCTCGCGGTGGACGACCTGGGACCGGCGGGCGGCGGTGAACTCCTCGTCCCGCAGTCGCAGATGAGCGTGGCGGCCGTGGACAGCGAGGAGACGGCGGGCGAGAACGGCCGGGGCGCCAACGTGCTCGACGGGGACCCCGCGACCCTCTGGCACACCCAGTGGTACCGGGCGACCGCGCCGATGCCGCACGAGATCACCCTGGACCTGGGGGCCCCGTACCGCGTGTCGGCGCTGCACGTCCTGCCGCGGCAGAGCCAGAGCAACGGCCGGATCGCCGACTACCAGGTCCTCACCTCCGCCGACGGGGTCACCTGGACCGCGGCGGCCTCGGGGACCTTCGCCGACTCCCCCGCGCAGCAGGACGCATCCTTCGCGGCGCGCTCCGCGCGCTACCTGAGGCTGCGGGCCACGAGGGAGGTGGCCGGCCATCCCTGGACCTCGGTCGCCGAGCTGAACGTCGGGTACACGCCGTGACCGGTCAGGCCCGGCCGGCCTGGCTCGGCAGGGACTGCTGCTCGCGGAAGCGGCCGGGGGCCACGCCGACGCGGCGGCTGAACAGGCGGCTGAAGTAGGCCGCGTCCTCGTATCCGACCCGCCGGGCGACGCCGGCGACCGGCAGGTCGGTGCGGGCGAGGAGTTCCTTGGCCCGGCTCAGCCGGATCCCCAGCAGGTACTCCTTGACCCCCTCGCCGGTACTGCGCCGCACGGCCCCGCGCAGTGCGTACAGCGGCATCCCCAGGCGTGCGGCGTGCTCCGCCACCGAGATCGGCAGGAGCGCGCCGCGCGCGAGGGCGTCCATCACCGCGTCCCCGTGCCGGGAGACCTCGGCGCGGGCGTAGCGCAGGGCCACGAAGAGGCCGTGGACGGCGGCCGCGGCCTCGACGTCGAGCAGCGGTCCCCCGCGCCGGGCCGCGCGGACGATCCCGTCGACGATGTGGCGGACCTCGGCCGTCTCGGTCAGCGGGACCACCGGCCGGTCCGGGGTGATGTACCCGAGATCGGTGTAGGCCTCCACGCTGCGGCCCGCGAAGTCGACGAAGCTCTCGTCCCAGCCGATGGCGGGGTCGGGCCCGTAGTGGTGCACGACCCCGGGCATCAGCCACAGCAGCGCGGGCCCGACCACCCGCTGCGGGGGCCTGCCGCCGTGGCTGAACCAGCCCCGGCCGCTGGTGACGATCACCGCGACGTGGTGGTCGAGCACCCGCGGGCCGACGACGGGCAGGGCGCCCCGCTGCAGGCCGACGCCGAGGCAGACCAGACCGAGGCGGCGGTGGTTGGCGGTGGGCGCGAAGTACCGCATCCAGCTGCTGTAGGGCGGCGGACCGGTCGGCGTCTGCGTGGGGGCGGACATCTGCGGATTGTGATCCACGACCGTGCGCGCCCTCAAGGGGTCCGGTCCCGCCGACGGGCGCCCGGCGGGGTCAGGTGACGGTGATCGCGTCGAGTTTCGCGCGCAGGTAGTGGTGGGAGTCGACCGGTTCGTGGACCACCCGGCCGGTGGGGGCGGGCAGCGACTCGACCCGGGTGTGCGGGTCGCACTCGTAGAAGTAGACGAGGGAGACCAGCTCCTCGGCCGGTGCCTCGGCGGGCGGCGGCAGCACGCGGTGGCGGCCCGCGCGCCAGCGGTCCCCGGTCCAACGGGCCATCAGGTCACCGATGTTGACGGTCAGCGCGGCCGGGTCCCAGGGCGCGTCCTGCCAGCCGCCCGCGTCGGTGTGGATCTGCAGGCCGCCTGCTCCCCGCTCGCGGTCCAGGACGGTGACCGTGCCGAAGTCGGTGTGCGCGCCGATGCGGAACTGGCCGGGCAGGGGCGGTCCGACGCGGTCGGCGCCCGGGTACCAGTTGACGTTGAAGCCCCAGGTGGGGTGGCCGGTGTGGCGGGTGAAGAGGTCCTCGTCGGCGCCGAGGGCCACCGCGAGCAGCTCCAGCAGCTCGTCCGACAGGGCCCGCATCCGGGTGAGGTACTCCGTGACCAGGGTGCGCAGTTCGGGGACCTCGGCGGGCCAGACGTTGGGGCGGAACCACTCGGCGTCCACGGCGGCCCGGCCGGTGGGGTCCTCGGCCGCGCAGGACCAGGACTCCTTGAGGTCGGGCGGGGAGGCGGCGCCCTCGGCGTAGCTGTTGGCCTCCGCGCCCGGGCCGAGCCAGCCGCGGCCGCCGACGGCCACGGCGTACGGCTCCTTCACGGCGGCGGGCAGCAGGAAGAAGGCGCGGGCGGCCGCCCGGATCCGGGCGGGCAGGGCGGGGTCGATGCCGTGTCCGCGGACCAGCAGGAATCCGGCCTCCTGGAGGGCCTCGTCGACGCGGGCGGCGGTACGGGCCCGGGCGCCGGGGTCGCCGGAGCGCCAGGGCGGCAGATCGATCACGGGAACGGGCGAACGCGTCATGCACGGCCTGCTTTCCGGGCGGCGGCGTGACGCCGTCAGGACGGCGTCACGGGGGACGGCGGGTGCGGGTCCATGCTCGCAGCCCGTCCGCCGTCCAGGTGTTGACGACCCGCTCGGCCGGTACCCCGCATTCCACGGCCCGTTCGCAGCCGGTCGGCTGCCAGTCGAGCTGCCCCGGGGCGTGCGCGTCGGTGTCGATCGCGAACAGGGTGCCCGCGGCCACGGCCTGGCGCAGCAGTCTGCGGGGCGGGTCCAGCCGTTCCGGGCGGCTGTTGATCTCCACGGCGGTGCCGGCCTCGGCGCAGGCCGCGAAGACGGCGGCCGCGTCGAAGGTGGACTCGGGGCGGGTCCGCCCGGTGACCAGCCGCCCGGTGCAGTGGCCGAGGACGTCCACGAGGGGGTTCCGCACGGCCGCCAGGAGCCGGCGGGTCATGGCGGGCGATTCCATGCGGAGTTTGGAGTGCACGGAGGCGACGACGAGGTCGAGGGAGTCCAGCAGCTCCGGTTCCTGGTCGAGGGAGCCGTCGTCGAGGATGTCGCACTCGATTCCGGTGAGCATCCGGAACGGCGCCCAGGTGGCGTTGAGTTCGGCCACGACCTCCAGCTGTTCCCGCAGTCGCTCCGGGGAGAGGCCGCGGGCGACGGTCAGCCGCGGCGAGTGGTCGGTGAGGACCGCCCACGCGTGGCCGATGTCCCTCGCGGCCTGCCCCATGGCCTCGATGGGGCTGCCCCCGTCGGACCATTCGGAGTGCAGGTGGCAGTCGCCGCGCAGGGCCGCGCGCAGGGCGGCGGCCGCGGGGCTGGGCGGCGGTTCGCCCTCGGGGTGGGCGGCGACCTCGTCCTCCAGCCGCTGGAGGTAGCCGGGGACCGCCCCGGCGAGGGCCTCCTCGATGACCCGGGCGGTCTTGGGTCCGATGCCTTTGACGGACTCCAGGGTGCCCGCGGCGGCCCGCTCGGCCGTCTCGGCCGCTCCCATGGCGGTGATGGCCTCGGCGGCGCCGCGGAAGGCCCGTACCCGGTAGGTGGGGGCCTGGGCGCGCTCCAGCAGGAACGCGATCCGGCTCAGTGCCGCGACCGGGTCCATGCGCCACCTCCTGCCATCACCGCCGTGCGGGGGCCCGTACCCCCACAGTCTGGCAAGGGACGCCGGGTGGGGCACGCCGACCGCGCGTAGGCTGGACTGTGGACTCGGGGAGCGCTCCGCCCGAAGGCGGTGGATCATGACCGGACTGGTGCGCCGGAGTTTTGACTCCGCGGACGAGACGAGGCCGTTCGAGGACGGCAAGGGCAGGCTGGACCTGCTGGAGACCGAGGGTGGCCCGGTGGGCCGTGCCGTGTTCGAGCCCGGCTGGCGCTGGTCCGAGCACATCAAGCCGTTGGCGGGCACCGAGAGCTGCGAGGCGGCGCATACCGGATACATCGTGAGCGGCCGCATGAATATCGCCATGGACAGCGGGGAGAGCGCCGAGGTCGGCCCGGGCGACTTCATCCAGATCGCGCCCGGGCACGACGCCTGGGTGGTGGGCGAGGAGCCCTGTGTGGCCCTCGACTGGACCGGTTACGGAACCTACGCTCAGCCCAAGAGCGCGTAGACCGTCGAGGCGGTCGCCGAGGGTTCCGCGGCGCCGTCGGGGGTCAGGGTGACGTCCGCGAAGGCCATCCGCTTGCCGAGCTTGGTGACGCGGACGCTGATCAGTACGTCCACGCCCACCACCGGCCGCTGGAAGCTGGTGGACTGCTGGACGGTGGTCATCGGGCCGTAGCCGCCGCGGGCCGCGGAGATTCCGATGACGGTGGCGGTGTCGGCCGCGGCCATCAGGGCCTGCCCGCTCAGGCCGCCGCCGTCCCGGGCCAGGCGGTCCGACCAGGGCAGGCGCAGCACGGTGCGCTCCGGGCCGGTCTCCTGGACGACGAGTCCGAGGTCGAGCACCCAGGGGGCGAAGTTCTCGGCGAGGATCTTCTCGCCGTCCTCCGGGGTGAGGGACGGGGCGGGGGCCGGGGTGAGGGGAGTCTGTGTCACAGGGTGATTGTGGCGGCCGGTCACGGCCGCCACAACACCCCGGGTGAGCGGCGAACCGTCAGAGCCGCGCGGCGAGTTCGGTGCCCTGGCGGATGGCGCGCTTGGCGTCGAGCTCGGCGGCCACGTCGGCGCCGCCGATGAGGTGGGCGTCGATCCCGGCCGCGATCAGTTCGTCGAACAGGGCGCGGCGCGGCTCCTGTCCGGTGCACAGCACGACGGTGTCGGCGGGGACCAGGCGCTGTTCGCCGTCGACGGTGATGTGCAGGCCCTCGTCGTCGATGCGGTCGTAGGCGGCTCCGGCCACGGAGACGACGCCGCGGTGCTTCAGCTCCGCGCGGTGGATCCAGCCGGTGGTGGTGCCGAGCCCGGCGCCGACCTTGGTGGCCTTGCGCTGGAGCAGGTGGACCTGGCGCGGGGAGGCGGGGCGCGCGGCGGCGGTGAGCCCGCCGGGGCCGGTGTACGAGGTGTCGACGCCCCAGTGCCGGAAGTAGACCTCGGGGTCCTGGCTCGCGCCCTCGCCGCTGTCGGTGAGGTATTCGGCGACGTCGAAGCCGATGCCGCCCGCGCCGACGACGGCGACGCGCTCGCCGACCGGCGCCCCGTCGCGCAGGACGTCGAGGTAGCTGACGACCGAGGGGTGGTCCACGCCCTCTATGGCGGGGGTGCGGGGGGTGACCCCGGTGGCGACGACGACCTCGTCGTAGCCGGTCAGGGTGGCCACGTCGGCGGCGGTGTTCAGCCGGACGTCGACCGCGCGCTCCTCGAGCTGGGTGGCGAAGTAGCGGATGGTCTCCTCGAACTCCTCCTTGCCCGGGATGCGGCGGGCGATGTCGAGCTGGCCGCCGATGTGGCCGGAGGCCTCGTAGAGGGTGACGGCGTGGCCGCGTTCGGCGGCGGAGACGGCGCAGGCGAGGCCGGCCGGACCGGCGCCGACGACGGCGACGCGCTTCTTCGACCGGGTCGGCGAGAGGACCAGTTCGGTCTCGTGGCAGGCGCGCGGGTTGACCAGGCAGCTGGTGATCTTGCCGCTGAAGGTGTGGTCGAGGCAGGCCTGGTTGCAGCCGATGCAGGTGTTGATGGTCTCGGGGCGCCCGGCGGCGGCCTTGGCGACGAAGTCGGCGTCGGCGAGGAAGGGGCGGGCCAGCGAGACGAGGTCGGCGCGGCCGTCGGCGAGCAGTTCCTCGGCGATCTCCGGGGTGTTGATGCGGTTGCTGGTGACGAGCGGGACGGAGACGGCGCCCATCAGCCGCTTGGTGACCCAGGTGTAGGCGCCGCGCGGGACGGAGGTGGCGATGGTGGGGATGCGGGCCTCGTGCCAGCCGATGCCGGTGTTGATGATGGTGGCGCCGGCCGCCTCGATCTCCTTGGCGAGGTGGACGACCTCGTCGAGGGTGGAGCCGCCGGGGATCAGGTCCAGCATGGAGAGGCGGTAGATGAGGATGAAGTCCTCGCCGACGGCCGCGCGGGTGCGCCGGACGATCTCCAGCGGGAACCGCGTCCGGTTCTCGTACGCCCCGCCCCAGCGGTCGGTGCGCTTGTTGGTGGCGGCGGCGATGAACTCGTTGATCAGGTAGCCCTCGGAGCCCATGATCTCGACTCCGTCGTAGCCCGCGAGCTTGGCGAGGCGGGCGGCGCGGACGAAGTCCTCGACGGTGCGCTCGACCTCGACGTCGGTGAGGGCGTGGGGGACGAAGGGGCTGATGGGGGCCTGGAGGGCGCTGGGGGCGACCAGGTCCTTGTGGTAGGCGTACCGGCCGAAGTGGAGGATCTGCATCGCGATCTTCCCGCCTTCGGCGTGCACCGCGTCGGTGATCACCCGGTGCTCGGCGGCCTCCTCCTCGGTGGTGAGGCGGGCGCCGCCCTCGAAGGGGCGGCCGGCGTCGTTCGGGGCTATGCCACCGGTGACGATCAGGCCGGCGCCGCCGCGGGCGCGCTCGGCGTAGAAGGCGGCGAGGCGCTCGAAGCCGCGCTCGTGCTCCTCCAGGCCGGTGTGCATGGAGCCCATGATCACGCGGTTCGGCAGGGTGGTGAAGCCGAGGTCCAGCGGGGTCATCAGGTGCGGGTACTGGCTCATGCGGGGGCGCCTCCTCGCGCGGGGGTGATGCCCCCTGTTGTAGCGAGCCGCGGACCCTTTTGCAACTAGGTGCATAACCGGTGCGGGGCGGTCGCGGTCGCGCCGCCGGTGGGGGCTCTGGCCCCACGGGCGGGTGCTGTGGCGGACCTCACGCCGCACGCGGCCGGACCCCCGGCCCGTGTGGACGGGGGCCGGGGGTCCGGGCGGGGCGGCCGGCGCGGGCGGCGCCGCGGGGGCGTCAGGCGCGGCGCAGCCGCACCGTGAGGATCTGGAACGGGCGCAGGGCCAGGGCGACCGCCCCGCCCGCGCCGGGCCCGGTGACCGCCGCGGTGACGGGCAGCGGGCGCTCCAGCAGGTCGCTCTCGACCGCGGCCGTGACGGCGAAGCCCGGGGTCAGGGTGGCGCTCGCGCGGCCGCCGCGGGACTCGTAGAGGCGGACGATCACGTCGCCGCTGCGGTCCTCGGCCAGCTTGACCGCCTCGACGACCACCGCGTCGTCGTCCACCGCCACCAGCGGGGCGACCGGGGCCGCGCCCGTGCGGGTCCGCTCGGGCAGGTTCAGCCAGTGCCCCTCGCGCACGGCGTCCCCGACCGTCGCGCCCGGGGCGAGCGAGAAGCGCAGCGTGTGGGCGCCCTGATCGGTCTCCGGGTCGGGGTAGCGGGGGGCGCGCAGCAGGGACAGCCGGACCGTGGTCGTCTGGCCGCCGTCCGCGCGCACGTCGCGGGTCACGTCGTGGCCGTAGGTGGAGTCGTTGAGGACCGCGACGCCCCAGCCGGGCTCCTCCGCGTGGATCCAGCGGTGCGCGCAGATCTCGAACTTCGCCGCCTCCCAGGAGGTGTTGGTGTGGGTGGCCCGGTAGACGTGCCCGAACTGGGTCTCGGAGGCGGTGCGTTCGGCCTTCACGTCCAGCGGGAAGGCGGCCTTGAGGAACTTCTCCGTCTCGTGCCAGTCCACCTCGGTGACGATGTCGAGCGTTTTGGCCCCGGCCCGCAGGGTCAGGGACTGGACCGCCTTCGACGCGCCGAAGGAGCGCGTGACACGGACCGTCGCGGCCCGCGGAGCGCGCTCGTAGACCTCCAGGGAGTCCAGCCCGACGAGGTCGGTGACGTTGTTGCGGTAGAACGCGTCGATGTCCCAGGCGTCCCACATGTTGGGGAAGTCGGGGTGGATCTGGAGCAGGTTCGCGGCCGCGCCCGGCGCCACCGACTCGCGGCCCGCCTCCAGGTCGTACGCCGACACGACCAGCCCGCGGCCGTCGACGGCGACCCGCAGCCGCCCGTTGTCGAGGACGTGGCCGCCCCCGTCCCGGTCCCGGACGGTGACGGGAGCCGCGGCCCCGGCGGCCGGACCGGCCGCGTCGACCGGACCCGCGCCGCCGGCCGGGACGCCGTGGCGGGCGTGCGGGGCGCAGTTGAAGACCAGCTCGGTGTCCCCCCGGCCGGCCAGGGCGCTCTGGGCCAGGGTGGTGATCGCCTCCAGCTCCGACCGCAGCCGCGCGTAGGTCTCGCGGGCCTCGCGGTGCACCCAGGCGATGGAGGAGCCGGGCAGGATGTCGTGGAACTGGTGGAGCAGCACCACCTTCCAGATCCGCTCCAGGTCCGCGTGGGGGTAGTCGTATCCGGGGACCCGGACGGCGGCGGTGGCGGCCCACAGCTCGGCCTCGCGCAGCAGGGATTCGCTGCGCCGGTTGCCCTGCTTGGTCTTGGCCTGCGAGGTGTAGGTGCCGCGGTGCAGTTCCAGGTACAGCTCTCCGGCCCAGACGGGCGCGTCCGGGTACTCGGTGTGCGCCTTCTCGAAGAACGCGTCGGGGCGCTCGATCTCCACGCGCGGGGAGCCTTCGAGGTCCCGCTGCCGCGCGGCGCGGGCCAGCTGCTCGCGCGTCGGGCCACCGCCGCCGTCGCCCCACCCGAAGGGGGCCAGCGAGCGCGAACCCCGCCCCTTCTCCCGGTAGTTGCGGGCGGCATGGGCCAGCTGCTCGCCGCCGAGGTCGCTGTTGTAGGTGTCGACGGGCGGGAAGTGCGTGAAGACGCGGGTGCCGTCGATGCCCTCCCACCAGAAGGTGTGGTGGGGGAACTTGTTCACCTGGGACCAGGAGATCTTCTGGGTCAGGAACCAGGTGGAGCCGGAGAGCTTGACGATCTGCGGCATCGCGGCGGTGTAGCCGAAGGAGTCGGGCAGCCAGACGTTCTTGGTCTCGATGCCGAACTCGTCGAGGAAGAACTTCTTGCCGTAGAGGAACTGGCGGGCCATGGCCTCGCCGCCGACCATGTTGGTGTCGGACTCCACCCACATGCCGCCGACCGGCACGAACTGCCCGTCCGCGATCTTCTTCTTGATCCGCTCGAACAGCTCGGGCCGGTAGGTCTTGATCCAGTCGAGCTGCTGGGCCTGGGACATCGCGAAGAGGAATTCGGGGTGCTCGTCCATCAGGCCGAGCATGTTGGACGTGGTCCGGGAGACCTTGCGGACGGTCTCGCGCAGCGGCCACAGCCACGCCGAGTCGATGTGCGCGTGCCCGACCGCGCTGATCCGGTGCGCCGAGGCGTGGGCGGGCTTCGCGAGGACCCCGGCGAGCCGCTCGCGGGCGGCGGCCGCGCTGCCGGGGACGTCGGTGAGGTCCACCGCGTCCAGCGCGGAGTCGATGGCCCGCAGGATCTCGTACCGGCGGGCGTCCCCTTCGGAGAGCTGCACCATCAGGTCGTGGAGGACCTCCAGGTCCTGTACGAGGTCCCACACCTCGGTCTCGAAGACGGTGAGGTCCATCCGGGCCAGCCGGTAGAGCGGCTGGTCGCCGCTGGTCCGCCGGTCGCCCTCGTACGTGACGGCGTGGTCGACCAGGACCGGGTTGGAGGCGGCCTCGACGTACCACTCGACGCACTCGCCGCCCTCGGCGCGGTCGGCGACGCGCACCCAGTCGTTGTACGGGTTGAGCGCCTTGACCTCGGCGCCGTCCGCCGTGTGGACCAGGCCCTCGCACTGGAACCCGGGCATCATCCGGTCGAAGCCGAGGTCGAGCACGGCCTCGACGGTACGTCCCGCCCACTCGGCCGGGACGGTGCCGGTCAGCCGGAACCAGGTGGTGCCCCAGGCCGGCCCCCACGCGTCACCGACCGCGCAGGGCTCGTACGTCGCGGCCAGGCCCTCGGCCGCGGGGACGGGCTCGCCGGGGGCTTCCCAGCGCTCCACGGTCAGCGGGACGGCGAGGGAGTGGACTGCGGGCTTGATGCGCTCCTTGAGGACACGGCGGAGGCGGTGTTCGGTGATGCTGCGGTCGTCGTGCATGACGGCTGCTCCAGGAGGGGGTGGCGGGTACGGAGGGGCGCGGCGCCGGAACGCCGCTCAGGTCTTGACGGCTCCCTCGCCGACGCCCTTGAAGAAGAAGCGCTGCAGGGCGAAGAAGAGGAGCATCATCGGGACGAGCGCGGCCATCGCACCGGCCGCGATGATCCGCTGGTCGTTGACGGTGGTGGCGCCGGCCAGGCTCTTCAGACCGAGTTGCAGGGTGTAGTGGTCGCTGTCGGTGAGGACCAGCAGGGGCCACAGGAAGTCGTCCCAGGCGCCCATGAAGCTGGTGATGCAGACGACGGCGAGCGCGCCCTTGGCGGCCGGGAGGAAGATCCGGGTGAAGCGGGTCCATTCGTTGGCCCCGTCCAGGACGGCGGCTTCCTCGATCTCCTTGGGCACGGAGAGGAACGACGCCCGCATGATCATGATGTTGAGGACGGATACCGCGCCGGGGAGCCAGACCCCGATGAGGGTGTCCACCAGGCCCATCTCACGGACCGTGAGGAACATCGAGATCATCACGGACTCGAAGGGGAACATCAAGGTCGCCACGAGGACCGTGAAGACGGCCTTGCGGCCCTTCCAGCCGGCCCGGGAGAGGGCGTAGCCACCCATCGCCGAGAACAGCATGTTCGAGACGATCGCGAGGACCGCCACGGTCAGCGTGTTGCCGACGTACTGCAGGAGCGGGAAGGACTCCGCGACCCGGGCGTAGTTGTCGAGCGTGGGCTGCGAGGGCAGGACGCCGTCGTAGACGTTCTCGGTGCGGCCGCGGATGGAGGTCAGGAACTGCCAGACGATCGGCCCGAGCATGACGACGAGCATCAGGGTCAGCGTCAGGTAGCGGGCGGCCAGGCCGAGCAGATGGCGCGCGCGGTCGGCCCCGACGCGCTTGACGGGCTTGAGGCGTTTGACGGGCTTGACGCGTTTGCTGGGCTTGACGCGTTTGACGGGCCCGGTGCCGAGGGAGTCCAGGGTGCTCAACTCTCGTCTCCCTTCGAGAGACGGCGGCCCAGCAGGCTGAAGACCAGCGTCAGGAGGAACAGCAGGAGGGAGATGGCGGCCGCGTATCCGGTCTCACCGGAGAAGCCGAGGCCGACCTGCCGGATGAGGAAGGGCAGGGTCCGGGCGCCGCCGCCGGGGCCGCCGCTCTCGCCGCCGAGGATGTAGATCTCGGTGAAGACGCGCAGGGCGGAGATCGCGGACAGCGTGCCCACCAGCATCATCATGGGCTTCACCTGGGGGACGGTGATGCTGAAGAAGCGCCGGACCGGTCCCGCGCCGTCGATCGCGGCGGCCTCGTAGAGGGAGCTGGAGACGTTCCCGAGGGCCGCCAGGTAGAAGACCATGTAGTAGCCGAGGCCCTTCCACACGGTCACGATCATCGCGGAGAAGAGCAGCATCCCGCTGTCGGTCAGGAACGGCACCGGCTCGGTGATGACACCGATCTTCTGGAACACCGTGTTGACCAGGCCGTCGCTGCGCAGCACCCACTGCCAGATCAGGCCGACGACCACGGCCGAGGCGATCACCGGGGTGTAGAAGGCCGAGCGGAAGAACCCGATGCCGGGGATCTTCGCCTGGACCAGGACGGCGAGCGCCAGCGGCATGAGGACCAGGCACGGGACGACGACCACCAGGTACAGCACGCTGTTGCCGGTGGCGACCCAGAAGTCGGGGTCCCCGAAGGCCCGGGTGTAGTTGTCGAAGCCGACGAATCCGCCGCCGCGCAGGATCTGGGCGTCCGTGAAGGACAGGATCACCGTGTTGACGAAGGGCCAGAGGCTGAACAGCGTGACCATGACCAGGCCCGGGGCGAGGAAGAGGTACGGGGTCCACCACCTGCGGTGGCGCAGCCCCGCGTCGGCGTCGAGGTCCCGCCGCGCCTTCCTGAGGAGCCGCTTCGACGGCTCGGGGAGCCGGCGCGCCGGTTCGGAGAGCCCGCCCGGCTCCACGGGCAGCGCGGTCATTTCTGCGCCGACTTGGCGAGCAGCCGGTTGGCCTCCTCCTGCGCCTTCTTCACCGCGGTACGGGCGTCCTGCTCGCCGTTGATCGCCTTCTGCACCTCGCGCACCACCGCGTCACCGACCTGGTTGGTCCACTGGACGGGGGTGTTGGCGTCGAGCTGGGCGGTCTTCAGGGACTCGGCGCCGATCGCGCGGGCCGTCGTCTCGGCGTCCTTGCCGTCGCCCCGGTCGGCGAAGTACGGGTCGGCGAGGCCCTTCGCGTTGGACGGGTAGATGGTGGCGTTCTTCGAGAAGGCGACCTGGTTGGGCCCGTTGGTGACCCACTTGGCGAACTCGGTCGCCGCGTCCAGGTGCTTGGTGTCCTTCTTGATGCCGAGGGACTGGGCGTAGATGCCGATGTGGCCGAGGGTGCCGGTCACCGTGCCCGCGACCTCGGTGTGCGCGTACACCTGCGGGGAGTTCTGCTTGACGTCCTTGATGAAGCCCGGGGAGCCGGGGCCGAAGACGAGCTTGCCCGCGCCGTACAGCTGGCTGATGTCGTCCGACTTCAGCAGGGACTCCTTGGGCATCGCGCCCTTGGCGTACAGGTCCTTCATCCGCTCGACCCAGGCGACGGCCTTGTCGGTGTCGAAGACGAAGCCGTCCTGCTTCGCGTTGAGGATCGGGATGCCCATCTTCTGCCAGTCCCCGGGGAGGCGGCCCTTGGGGTCGGCCATGAAGGCGGCGTACCGGCCGCCCGACGTGGCGGCGATCCGCTCGGCGTAGTCGAAGAACTGCTCGACGGTGGTGGGTGGCTTCGCCGGGTCGAGGCCGGACGTGACGAACAGGTCCTTGTTGTACGTGAGGATCTCGGGGGTCACATACCACGGGTAGGCGTACACGCCGTCGCCCTTGCCGGGGAGCTTGAACTGCTCCCAGGCGCCCGGCACGTAGTCCTTCGCCACCTCGCCGTCGAGCTTCGCCACGTCGGCGAGCATCCCGCGGTCGCCGAGGAGCTGGAAGGAGTCGGTGGACAGGTTCACCACGTCCGGGAGCGCCCCGGCCTGGGCGTCGGCGACGAGCTTCTCGTTGTAGCCGTCGCCCGGGACGTCCTCCCACTTCACCTTGACGTCCGGGTACTTCTGCTGGAAGGCGTCGATGACGCCCTGGACGTATCCCGTGAACTTCGGCTTCAACTGGAGGGTCCGGAAGGTGATCTCGCCGGACACCTTGCCCGTCTTCTCCGCCTCCTTCACGTCCGCACCGCCGCTCAGGCCGCATGCGGAGAGGGTGCCGGCCACGAGCAGGGCAAGGGCCACGCGGGTCAGGTTCGAACGGGTCATCGTCGCCACCTTCGGGGAGTTCCGGCCTCGCTGCCGGAAGGCGATGCCCACGGTCGTCCGAAATGCAGATCGCGTCAATGTGCCCAAGGTCCCGAAGACCACGCGGCCATACGTCCCGAATCACGGCGGGCATGCTCCATACAGCCCGACACCCCCCTCAATCAATAGGGCTTTGACCTGGACTGATGCGCTTTAGTTGGCACACACCTCACGGTGGTATCGATTCGATAACGAAGCTGTCGCGCCGTCAAGATCGGGGCCCTTCCCGGCACTTTGGGAAAGATTGCACTAATGCGCTTTACCAAGAACCCCGCAAAACCGCTTTACCCGCACGGGCCGAGCGAGCCCGCGCCACTGTGCGTCACAGGTCCCCGGGGTCGGTGTTCGCCCCGCACAGGACGACGGCCACCCGCTCGCCCGGCGCGGTGGGCAGCGTCCGCAGGGCCGCGAGCGCGGTCGCCGCGCCCGCCTCGACCACGATCCGGTGCTCCTCCCACAGCGCCCGGCGGGCGGCGGTGATGCCCGCGTCGGGGACGAGGACCGAGGTGACGCCCTCGTGCCGGGCCGCGGCCAGCGCGGCCTCCGAGACCCGGGTGGCGCCCAGCGAGTCGGCGGCCACCGAGTCCACCGGTACGTCGACCACGTGACCCGCCGTCAGGGCCGCGTTCAGCGCGCGGCAGTTCTCGGGTTCAGCCGCGATCACCCGTACGCCGTGCTCGCGCGCGGCGGTGGCGATCCCGGCGAAGAGCCCGCCGCCGCCGACCGCGACGACCACCGCGTCCAGGCCCGGCAGAGCCGCCCGGATCTCGTCGAGCAGGGTGCCCGCGCCCGCCGCGATGAGCGGGTGGTCGTAGGCGTGGCTGCTCAGCGCACCGGTAGCCGCCGCGAACTCCCGGCAGGCGGCCAGGGCTTCGGCGTACCGGTCCCCGACCAGGCGGACCTCGGCCCCGTACCCGCGCAGCCGCTCGACCTTGACGCGGGGGGCCGTCTCCGGGAGGAAGACGGTCGCCGGGACGTCCTGGGCGCGGGCGGCCCACGCGCAGGCGAGGCCCGCGTTGCCGCCGGAGGCGATGGTCACGCCCGCCCGCGGCAGGGTGCCCGCCGCGCGGTGGGCGGCGAGGAAGTTGCGGGCGCCGCGCGCCTTGAAGGAGCCGGTGTGCTGGAGGTACTCCAGGGCGTACCAGACGCCGTCGGCCGCGGGGACGACCGCGGCGGGGCGCACGGCCCCGGCGATCCGGTCGGCGGCGGCCCGGACGGCGGCGTAGTCGAGCTGTGTTTCCATGCGGATGGTGCTCCGTTCAGGACTGGACCTGCGGGCGGGCGGGGTCGGCCGCCGCGATCAGCTGGCGCAGGGCGCCGTAGTACACCTCGTGGTCGGTGAGGGCGGGCAGTACGTCGGCCACCGCGCCGCTGAGCGCGGGGAAGCGGGCCGGGTCGAGCGCGGCCAGGGCGGCGCGGGAGGCCTGGGTGACCCCCGCGGGGTCGTGGTGGTCGACGAAGGCGGCGCTGCCGAGCGTCAGCAGGTACATCCGGCGGTAGCAGGTCATCGCCTCGGCGGCGCTCATGCCGGCGGCGACGCTCTGGGCGATGGCCGGCTCCACCAGCCGGGCCAGCAGCTGCCGGCCGAGCCAGGGGCGGCCGCCGCGCAGCACCAGCAGGCCGGGGTGCGCGATGAGCAGCTGGTAGAAGCGGGTGAAACGCAGCTCGGTGGCCTCGGCCCAGCCCACGGTGGCGGGCACCTCGGGCAGTTGGGACGCGAGGTGTTCGGTGCACAGGTCGAGGAGGCCCGCCAGGTCGTTGCAGCGGCGCTGGACGGTGGCGTGCGAGACGCCGAGCCGGTCGCCGAGTGCGCGGAAGCTGAGGGCCGCGGGCCCCTCGTCGTCGAGGATCCGCAGGGCGGCGACGGCGATGACTTCGGGGGTGGCACGGTCCAGGGCCATCGATCGTCTCGGCATGCGATACACCGTAACATACGTCGTATCGCACACCCGGACCCCGCACGCCCTCCCGTTCGACTGCGGCCATATTGCTGGTCATCGGGGCGCGGACATCGACTTATGTTGACAGCGGGTAGTCGCACCGCTGCACTGAGCGCACGACAGGTGCGACAGCGCCTGCCGGTACGCCCCACCTCAAGGAGTCTCCGTGCCGCCTCGCCTGCGTGCGTCGCTCCCCTGCCTCGTCACGGCCGCCCTGCTCGCGCTCCCGCTCACCTCCGTCCCCGCCGCGGCCGAGCCCGCCGCGGCCGAGCCCACCGCGACCTCGGCCACCCCGCTCGCGCTCACCCCGCCCATGGGCTGGAACAACTGGGCGCACTACATGTGCGCCATCGACGAGCGGACCGTCGTCGCCAACGCCGACGCCCTCGTCACGACCGGACTCGCCGCCAAGGGCTACGACACGGTCACCGTCGACGACTGCTGGATGACCAAGTCCCGGGACAAGAACGGCGCCCTGGTCGCCGACCGGGCCAAGTTCCCGCACGGCATGGCCTGGCTCGGCGAGTACCTGCACGGCAAGGGCCTCAAATTCGGCATCTACGAGGACGCCGGGTACCTCACCTGCGAGCGCTATCCCGGCAGCGGTACGCCGAACGGCGGCGGCCGGGACCACTTCGCCCAGGACGCGAAGCTCTTCGCGTCCTGGAAGGTCGACTACGTGAAGATGGACGGCTGCAACCTCTACGTGCCGCCCGGCACGACGAAGGAGCAGGCCTACCGCGACGCATACGCGGCCGTCGCCCGCGCCCTGCGCGCCAGCGGCCGCGCGATGGTCCTCTCGGCCTCCGCCCCCGCCTACTTCCAGAAGGGCGAGTGGGGCAGCGCCGACTGGCACAAGGTGCTCGACTGGGTCGGCGAGAGCGGCCAGCTGTGGCGCGAGGGCAAGGACATCCAGGTCTACAAGCCCACCGCGCCGAACGCCTCGCGCTGGGCCTCGGTGCTGGGCAATTACGGCTACAACCGCTGGCTGACCCGCTACGCGAGCCCCGGCAACTGGAACGACCCGGACTTCCTGCTCGCCGGGGCGCCCGGCATCACCGACACGGAGGCCCGCAGCCAGGTGGCCCTGTGGGCGATGATGGCGGCGCCGTTCATCCTCTCCTCGGACGTCTCGGCCCTGACCGCGGGCGGGCTCGAAGCGCTCGGCAACGACCGGCTGATCGAGCTGGACCAGGACCCGATGGGCCGTCAGGGCTCCGTCGTCTCCTCCAGCGAGACCTTCGACGTCCTGGTACGGCCGCTGCAGAACGGGGACCGCGCCGTGGCGGTGCTGAACCGCTCGGGCGGCGCGCGGAACGTGGAGCTGCCGCTCGCCGACCTCGGGCTGAGCGGATGCGCGGTCAGCGCGCACGACCTGTGGTCGGGTGCGCGGGAAGAGGTCGCGCACACGCTGAGCACCACGGTGGACGCGCACGGCACCGCGATCTGGCGGCTCACGCCGGGGTCCGGCTCCGGCTGCGCGGAGCCGGTGCCCACCGGTCAGATCACGGGCGACGGCGCCCGCTGCATGGACGGCGTCAGCACGGCGGGCGTGGGCGCGGTCGTCATGTCGCCCTGCACGGGCGGCGACGACCAGCGGTGGGTGCTGGGCCAGGACGCGACCCTGCGGTTGGCGGGCAGGTGCCTGACCGCGGGCCGGGCCGACCAGCCGGTGGAGCTGGCCGCCTGCCCGGCGGGGGAGGTCGAGACGACGGCGCGCAGCGACCGGCACTGGATGGCGCAGCACGACGGCTCGCTGGTCGAGAGCGGCACCGGGCTCTGCCTCCAGGCGCCGGGGGCGGGCGACGCCACCGGGCGGCTGCGGCTGGCCAGCTGCGGCGACCACCGGATCGACCAGACCTGGGCGCTGCCGGTCTGACGCGGCCGGTCTGACGCGGCCCGCCTGACGGAAGGGCAGGTTCCCACCGGCCCTCGGGTACACCACCGGGCGGGCCGGTGATCACCTCATACGGTGATCGTCACCCTCCCGTGGGAATCTCGGAACCCGTGCGAGGGAGAGGACCGGATCCGGTTGGCCACGCGAGCCGCCGCCCGATTCACTGGCCCGGAAACGAAGAGGGGCGGTCGTCGGCGACATCCGGCGGCCGCCCCTTGTGACGCCCGTGCATCCCTCGCCACAGGAGTGAACCGACCATGTCCGAGACCGAGCAGGAGCGGCCGCGGCAGACCGATCCGGCCGCCGACGGGGCCCCCAAGCCCGCCGCGGCCCTGGAACTGCTGACCTTCCTCGCCGCCGGAGTCGCCGATCTGGCGCTCGACCAGTTACGTCAGTCCAGCGAGCGGGCCCAGGACGTGATGCGGCGCTCCGATCTGCGCGAACTTCTCACCGACGGCGTCGTCGAGCTGCGCAAGCGCGGTGAGCTGGCCACGCAGCGGGCGACGGGGGGCTCCGAGAACTACCTGGAGACCATGGCCCGCCGGGCCGCCGAGCGGGCCGGTCACCCCCGTGCATGACCACACCGGGTTCAAGGAGCGCATCGACGAGGTCCTGATCCGCCTCGCCGACGACGAAGAGGCCGCGCTCCTCGGGCTCCACGTCGAACTCTCGCCGCTCTCCGAGCAGTTGCGCCGCTCGCTGGCCCGGGGGAAGCGGATCCGCGCCGCGTTCCTCTACTGGGGGTGGCGGGCGGCGGGGCAGCCGGACTGCGAGGGCGTGATCCGGGCGGCGGCCGCGATGGAGCTGGTGCACGCGGCGGCCTGCACCCACGACGACATCATCGACGACAGCCGGATGAGGCACGGCCAGCTCACCGCGCACGCCGCCTTCGCGGCCGCCGGGCAGCGCGCCACCGCCCTCGCGATGATCCTCGGTGACCTCCTGATGGGGTACGCGGGGCACGTGTTCACCTCCTGCGGGCTCCCCGGCGCCTACCTCGCCCGCACCGGGCCGCTCTGGTCCACCCTGCTGCGCGAGACGATGGCGGGCGAATTCCTGGAAGTGCTGCGCACCGACGCGCCCGCGCGCCCGCTCCAGGTCGCCGAATCCCTGGAGGTGGCCCGGTACAAGACCGCCAAGTACACCGTGGAGCGGCCCCTGCACCTGGGCGCCACCCTCGGCGGCGGCTCCCGGGCCCTGATGGACGCCTTCTCCGCCTACGGACTCCCCCTCGGCGAGGCCTTCCAGCTCCGCGACGACCTGCTCGGCACCTTCGGCGACCCGGCCGAGACCGGCAAGTCCAACCTGGACGACCTGCGCGACGCCAAGCCCACCGCGCTGCTCGCCCACACCGCGGCGGCGGTCGACGAGGACGACCGCAGGCTGCTCGCCAAGCTGGTCGGCAATCCCGGCCTGGGCGAGGAAGAGGCGGCGACGGTACGGGAGTTGATGGAGCGCTCCGGCGCACGGCAGCGGGTCGAATCGATGATCGGCGAGCGCATCGCCCGGGCCACGGGCGCGCTGGACGCCGTACCGATGCCGCCCGAGGCCCGGTCGGCGCTGCGCGAACTGGCCGACACGGCGGCGCGGCGGTCGATCTGACGCCCGGGCCCGCCCCCGGGCCGCCCGGACCGCCGCCACCCCCGCACGCCTCCCCACGTACAGGAAAGACAAGGGACTGAAGTGAACGCGAACACCACCGCCCCACCCCGCGCCCGTTACGACGACTCCGTGCTCGACGCCCTGCGCGAGCAGGGGGATCCGCTCGCCGACGAGACCGTCGCCGCGATGTTCGAGCGCCGGGAGGTGGGCGACCTCAACACCCTGATGCGGTTCTTCTCCACCACCGGGGACAAGCTCCCGGAGAAGCTGCCGGCCGCGGCCGCCGCGTACTTCGAGGCGACCGCCATGCCCCCCAGCTGGGTGGACTGGGACGTCATGGAGCAGGCCCGGCTCTTCTTCATGGACAACGCGGCCCACATCAACACCGGTCTGTCCTTCTCGGCGATGCCCGCGACCTACGCCATTCCCCGGCTGTCCCGGCTGCTCTCCTCGACGCACTCGCTGTCGTACCCCTCGCGGCGGATGGCGAACACGGGGCAGTTCGTCACCTACCTCATGCAGACCAACTCCTTCGCCGAGGGCAGCAAGTTCATCCCCGCCGCCCAGAAGGTGCGGCTGCTGCACGCGGCGGTCCGCCACCACCTGCGCAGCGGCGGCCACTGGGACGTCGCCCGGGACGGAATGCCCATCTGCCAGGAGGACATGATCGGGGGTCAGATCTGCTTCTCGATCCTGGTCCTCGACGCCATGCACCGGCTCGGGGTGCACATGAGCGAGGAGGGCGCCGACGCCTACTTCTACGCCTGGCGGGTCGTGGCGTACATGCTGGGCTGCGACATGTCGGCCGTGCCGGACAACCTGACCGAGGCCCGCGCCTACTGCGACCTGTACCTGCTGCGCAATCTCGGCCCCTCCCCCGAGGGCGTCGCGCTCAACGCCCAGCTGATGCGGATGTACGAGGACGTGGTCCCGGGCACCTTCTTCGACCCGATGGTGCCCGCCACCATCCGGTTCCTGGTCGGGGACACCATCGCCGACTGGCTGGAGATCCCGCGCAGCGGCTGGGACACGGCGGCGAAGGCCGTACCCGTCGTCCTCGGACTGCTGGAGACCATCGAGGACAGCAGCCCGTACGCCGAGTGGGCGCTGGACAAGGCGGGCTCCCTGCTCGCCGGATTCGAGCTGACCACGCTGACCCGGGGCCGGGTCATGCACCACGCGATCCCGGCGGAGCTGAAGTCCGAATTCGACGTGAAGCCGCCGCGCACGGGCCGCTGGGTGCCGCCGCCGCCGACCGCCGTGGGCCTGTAGGTCCTCCGCATCCGGCGGGTGGAGCGCCCGGTCCGGTGGCAGGATCGCCCTGTGGAAGACGTGCTGCGCGCCGGGGACGCCCTGTCCGTCCTGCTCGGCCGGGTCGCCGAGGGTGACGAGGCCGCCTTCGAGTCGGTCTACGAGGCCGTGAGCGGGGCGGTCCTCGGCCTGGCGCGCGCGGTGCTGCGCGACCGGGCCCAGGCCGAGGAAGTGGCCCAGGAGGTGCTGGTCGAGGTGTGGCGCACCGCCGACCGCTACCGCGGCGAGCGGGGCAGCGCGATGGCCTGGGTGCTGACGATGGCGCACCGCCGGGCCGTGGACCGGGTCCGCTCCGCGCAGGCCGCCGCCGACCGGGAGCGCCGCGCGGCCCGGCTGGAGTCCGCGCTGCCCGCCTTCGACGAGGTCAGCGAGGCGGTGGAGGACCGGCTGGAGCGGGAGCGGGTGCGCCGCTGCCTGGCCGCGCTCACCGAGCTCCAGCGCCAGTCGGTCGCCCTGGCCTACTACCGCGGCCTCACCTGCCGCGAGGTGTCCGAGGCGTTGTCCGTCCCCTTGGGTACCGTCAAGACACGGCTGCGCGACGGACTGCTGCGGCTGCGGGGCTGCCTGGGGGTGAGCGGGGCATGAGCACGGACGAGAGCGCCCACGACGCCGCGTACGGGGACGTGCACGGGGCGACCGGTGCGTACGTCCTGCACGCGCTGGACGCGCCCGAGCGCGCGGCGTTCGAGGCGCACCTGGAGACCTGCCCGGCCTGTGCCCGGGAGGTCCGGGAGCTGTCCGGGACGGCGGCGGAGCTCGCCCGCGCGGTGGCGGTGACCCCGCCGCCGGAGCTGCGCGAGGCGGTGCTGCGGCGGATCCGGGCCGAGTCCGCGCCGGTGCGCCCCGCCCCGCCCGTACCCACCACCGCGCCGGTACCGGCCCCCGCGCCCCGGGCCGCGCACCGCCGGGCTCCCGCGCCCTGGACCCGGTGGGCGCTGGCGGCGTGCCTCGCGGCGGCGGCCGGGCTCGGCGGGCTCGCGCTGTGGCAGTACCAGCGGGCCGACACCGCGCGGGAGGCGGCGCGGACCGCCGAGGCCGGGGCGGCCGAGCTGGCCGGGGTGCTGTCCGCGCCGGACGCGCGGCTGGCCACCGGCCGGCTGACGCCCGGCGGCGCCACCGGCACGGTGGTGGTCTCCCGGGACCGGGACCGGGCCGTCTTCGTGACCACCGGCATGGCGGCCCCGCCCGCGGGACGGGTCTACCAGCTGTGGTTCGCCGATCCGGCGGGGTCGATGCGCCCGGCGGGCCTGATGGACCCTGGCCGCCCCGATGCCCCGGCCCTGCTGGCCGGTCCGGTGGGCGCGGCCACGGGGATCGGTGTCACCCTGGAACCGGCGGGCGGTTCGCCCGCCCCGACCTCGTCGCCGCTGATGGTGCTGGCCTTCCCGGCCGCCTGAGCGGGCGCCCGGAGGGTGCGCCGTCGGCCCGGCGCGGGAGCGGAAGCGGGACGCGCGCCGCGCGGGGGCGTTCCCCGTGTGCGCAGCGGACCGAACCGGGCGGCTGGTGGCTCCGAATGACCCGTGTGAAGGCGGTCGGTACGCGACGGCGACGCGTCTTCGGCGCCCTCAGCGGTGTGGTCGCCGGATGCGCGGGGCTGTGCCTGTCGGAACTGGCCGCGGTGGCCGTCCGGCCCGAAGCGGGCCCGGTCACCGCGGTCGGGGGCGCGCTGATCGACCGTACGCCGGTGGCCGTCAAGGACTGGGCGGTCCGCCAGTTCGGCACCGCGGACAAGCTGGTGCTGACGCTGGGGGTGGTCGCCGTGCTGGCGGTGGTGGCCGCCGCGGCCGGGGTGATCGCGCTGCGGCGGCGCTCAGCCGGGGCCGCCGTCGTCCTGGTCTTCGCCGCCGTCGGAGCGGTGGCCGCGCTGAGCCGTCCCGAGGCGACCGGCTGGGACGCGCTGCCCTCCCTGGTCGGCGGGGCGGGCGCGGCGGCGGTGCTGTACCGGCTGACCGGGGTGCTGACCAGCCGGCCCCCGCGAGCGCGGGTGGGCGGGGCCGGGCGCGGCACGCGGTCCGGCACGCGGTCCGGCGCGGGGTCCGGCCCGGGGCCGGGCCCGGACGGGGGTCTGGACCGGCGGGGCTTCGGGCGGGCGGTCGCGGTCACGCTGGCCCTGTCGGCCGTGGCCGGGTACGCGGGCCGGAGGCTGACCGCCTACGGCTCGGCCGGCGCGACGGCCTCCCGGGCCGGGCTGCGGCTGCCGCCGCCCGCCGAGCCGGCGCCGCCCGTCCCGGCGGGCGCCGACGTACGCGTGCCCGGGGTGTCGGCTTTCATCACGCCCGTGGACGGCTTCTACCGGGTGGACACCGCCCTGGTCGTCCCGCGCATCGACGCGGACACCTGGCGGCTCGACCTGCACGGCGACGGGGTCACCAGGCCGCTCACCCTCGGCCTGCGGGAGCTGCTCGCGCGCCCGCTGGTCGAGCACGACATCACCCTCACCTGCGTGTCCAACGAGGTCGGCGGCCCGTACGCGGGCAATGCCCGCTGGCTCGGGGTGCGCCTCGCCGACCTGCTCCGCGAGGCCGGGGTGCGCCCGCCGTCCCGGGGCGGCCGGGCCGACCAGCTGGTGGCCCGTTCCGTGGACGGGATGACGCTCGGCACCCCCGTCGAGACCGTCATGGACGGCCGGGAGGCGCTGCTGGCCGTCGGGATGAACGGCGGGCCGCTCCCCTTCCGGCACGGGTTCCCGGTGCGGATGGTCGTACCGGGTCTGTACGGCTACGTCTCGGCCTGCAAGTGGCTGCGCGAGCTGCGGCTGACCACCTTCGACGCGTACGACGCGTACTGGGTGCGCCGCTCCTGGGCGGCCCGGGCGCCGGTCAAGACCCAGTCGCGCATCGACACCCCGCGCCCCTCCGCCGAGCCGCGCGCGGGGCTGGTGCCGGTGGCCGGGGTGGCGTGGGCGCAGCACCGGGGCATCGCGCGGGTGGAGGTCCGGGTCGACGGCGGGGCGTGGCGGGAGGCCCGGCTCGGGGCCGAGGACGGCACCGACACCTGGCGCGCGTGGGTGTGGCCGTGGGAGGCCACCGCGGGCCGGCACACCCTGGAGGTCCGCGCGACGGACCGCACGGGCGCGGTCCAGCCCGGGGAACGCACCCCGACCGTCCCGGACGGGGCGACCGGGTGGCACGCGGTGGAGGTGCGCGTGCGTGCCGCGTGAACGCGCCGGACCCGGTCCCCCGGCGCCCGCTCCCGGTCGGCCGGGACGGCCCGCGCGCCCTGCCGCGCCGGGGGGCCGGGCCCGTCGTAAATTGGCCGGACCGGCGCGTCACGCACGTCAGGAGCCGATGCCGTGGAGCTGACCAGCACCTCGTTCCTCGTCACGCTGATCGTCGTGACGGCGCTCGCCATGCTGGCCGCCCTGCTCCTGTGGAACCGGATCCCCGGCCCCGGCTGGGTGCGGTGGCCCGCCCGGGCGCTGATGCTGGGCCTGTGCCAGCTGACGGCCATCTGCGTCGTGGCCACCTGGATCAACGGCAGCTACGGGCTCTACGCCTCCTGGGACGACCTCCTCGGCACCGAGAACGGCCAGAACGCCTCCGCGATGACCGGGCCGCCGCCCGGGCGCGCCAAGTTCACCCGGGGCGGGGACGGAACCCTGAGCACCTACTTCCGGGGCAGCCACTCCAAGCTGGCCGGGCAGGTGATCGTGTGGACTCCTCCGGAGTACGACGCCCCGGGCGCGGAGAAGACCCGTTTCCCGGTGCTGACGCTGCTGCACGGGTACCCGGGGTCGCCCCGGTCCTGGGTCGAGCTGGGGTCCATGCCGGGCGCCCTGGAGGAGCTGGTCGGGCTCGGCGCGGCGCATCCGTTCATCCTGGTCATGCCGGAGATCTATCCGGGCGGTGTGAACACGGACTGCAGTGACGTGCCGGGGCGCAAGGTGGCCACCTGGCTGGCGGACGACGTCCCGGCGCTGGTCGCGCGCAACTTCCGTACCCTGCCCGAGCCCCGGGGGTGGGGTCTGATGGGCATCTCGACCGGTGCGTTCTGCGCGGCGAAGCTGCCGTTGCAGTACCCGAAGGTGTTCGCCGCGGGCGCGGCGCTGGACCCGGATCCGCTGACCGGGGATCCGGGGGTGCTCGCGGACCCCGGCCTGCGGGAGCGCAACAGCCCGATGTGGCTCGTCCGGCACGCCGGGAAGGCGGACGTCGGCCTGTTCCTGGCCACCTCCGCCCAGGACAAGGACAGCCCGCCGCAGCAGCTGGACGCCTTCGCCAAGGCGGCGGCGGGCACCGGCATCCGCGTCAAGACCCTCGTCCGCCCGGCGGGCGGCCACAACTTCCAGACCTGGTCCGGGATGTACCCGGACGCCCTGGGCTGGCTGAGCACGGAGATCGCCCCACCGGGCGGCGGCTGACCCGCCGGAACGCCTCCGTCAGCCGTCCGTGGAGCGCGGGCGGTCGGCGCCGGGGCGGACGGGGAGGGTCTCGACGCTGTTCCCTATGAAGCTGCGCTGGTGCGGGAGTTCCGGTTCGGGGACGGCGAGGGTGAGGTCGGGGAAGCGGGTGAAGAGGCGTTCCAGGGCGATCGTGGCCTCCATGCGGGCGAGCGGGGCGCCGACGCAGAAGTGGGCGCCGTGGCCGAAGGAGAGGTTGCGGGCGCCGTCCCGGGTGAGTTCGAAGCGGGCCGCGTCGGGGCCGTACGCGCGCTCGTCGCGGCCCGCCGCCGTGTAGCCGGCCAGGACCGGGGTGCCCGCGGGGATCACCGTGGTGCCGAGGGTGAGGTCGCGGGTGGGGTAGCGGAACGGGAACCAGCTGACGGGCCCGTCCCAGCGCAGGGTCTCGTCCACCACGTCCGACCAGGTGGCCTCCCCGGTCCGGACCAGGGCCAGTTGGTCGGGGTGGGTGCACAGGGCGCGTACCGCGTTGGAGATCAGGTTGAGGGTGGTCTCGTGGCCCGCCACGAGCATCAGCCGCATGGTGCCGATGAGTTCGGCCTCGCTGAGCCGGTCGCCGTCCGCCGCGCGGGTGGCGATCAGGGCGCTGGTGAGGTCGTCGCCGGGGCGCTCGGTACGGGCGGCGGCGATCGCGCCCAACAGCTCGACGAGTTCGCGTACGGCGGCCAGCGCCTCCGCCGGGGGGATGTCGGTGGCGATGATCACCTTGTGGGACAGCTCGTGCAGTCGGCCCCGGTGTTCCGGGTCCACGCCGAGCAGTTCGCAGATGACCGCCATCGGGAGCGGCAGGGCGAAGTGCCGGCGCAGGTCGGCCACGCCGTCCGGGTCCGCGGCAGCGGCCCGGCCGAGGTCGTCGAGCAGTTCGGCGGTCAGGGCCTCGACCCCGGGCCGCAGCCGCTCCACCTGGCGGGCGCCGAAGGCGTTGCCGACGAGCGAGCGCAGCCTGCGGTGGTCCTCGTCGTCGGCGGTGTGCATGCCCTGGGCGTTGGCGAAGGCCCGCAGGGGCCAGTCCGGGGCGATCCGGCCCTCCCGCAGGTCCGCGAAGTGCCGTGCGTCCTTGGCGACATCGGGGTGCGCGAGGAATTCCTTGAGCTCCTCGTGGCCGAGTACGACGGCACCCGGGACGCCGCCGGGAAGGATCACCTCCGCCACCGGGCCCTGGGCGAGCAGCCGGGCGTTGAGGGCGTGGGGGCAGCCTCCGGCCGGGTCGACGGTGAGGGGGGACGCTGGGGGCTGGGGCGTGTTCAAACCGGCTCTCCTGACCATGGGGACGAATCCCGGCCAACAGTGGGGGTTGGGGGGCGGGTTGTTCAAGTCCGCCCCGCGTCCGGCCCGCGACCGGCCGGAATTCGGCCTCAGAACCAGTTGACGGTGAGGGGGAAGGTGGCGGTGGCGGTGGTGGGGGTGGTGTCGCTCGCGGTGACGGTGATCCGCGTGGTGCCGCTGCTCCAGGGTTTGCCGGTGATGCGGCCGGTGGTGGTGTCGAGGGTGAGGCCGAAGGGGAGGCCGGTGGCGCTCCAGCGGAGGGGGGCGTGGCCGCCGGTGGCGGTCAGCCGGAGGGTGCAGG
>NZ_JBEOXE010000042.1:0-71973 GCF_040296485.1 Streptomyces sp. NPDC002138
GGTGTGCTCTACCGATCCCCTGGGGCCCCGCAGGGGCAACGGCCCTGGCGGGCCGCACCGGGCTCCGCCCGGACCCGCGCCTCAAACGCCGGCGGGGCTGGAATGGCCCCCCCCCGGGCTGGAATGGCCCCCCGGGCCGGGATGGCCGGGTCGGGGCCGTCGGGGCTAGAGGCGGCTGAGGGTGGCTGTGGCGTAGAGGACGTCGCGGATGGCCTCGCGGTCGCCGTGCTGGCCCGCCGCCGCGTCCTCCGGCGAGATGTGCCCGGCGACCAGCTGGCAGAACTCCACCCCGTCCAGCGCGATCTCCGCCACCCGGTGCTCCGCCGACGTCGCCGCCGCCGGCGAATCCAGGGCGATGTCCCAGCCGCCCCCACCCGCCCCCTCGATCTCCAGGTGCAGCGTCCGCCCCGGCGCCCCGGCCGCGACCAGGTGCCGCGGCGGAGCCGCCAGGCCCGACCGCCGCCGCCCCGCCAGCGCCCCCGGGAGCAGCCGCGCCGCCAGGTCGATCATGCGGTGCAGGTGCGGCCCGGACGGCGGGGCGTACGGGTAGTCCACCGCCTCCGCGATGTCCCCCGCGTGCACCCAGCACTCGAAGGCCCGCTCCACGAACGCGTCCCCCAGCGGCAGCGCGAAGTCCCCGTACCCCACGGCCAGCTCGGCGACCCCCTGCCCGGCGAAGGACACCGTCCGCACCAGCGTGTGACCCTGCTCCCGCCACGGCTCCCGGACCTGCCGGGTGACCGGGTGCGGCGAGGAGCTCCAGAAGTGCTCGGTGCGCCCGGTCGGCCCCGGCGGCGCGTCCGGCCCGATCGGGTCGTCCAGCCCGAGGGCCGACGCGATCAGCCCGTCGACCGTCAGCAGGTGCCCGATCACCCCGGCCACCGTCGTCCGCCGCGACCGCCCGCCCTCGTCCTCGAACCACTTCAGCCGGACCGGCGTGTGCCATTCCGCGTCACCGAAGTCCCGGAGCAGCGCGTCGAGCCGCGCGGTCTCGGTGTCGTACGGAGTCGCCCACACCGGAACCGGGATCCGGGCCGGCCGCTTGCCCAGGCAGTCCTCCAGCACCCGCGACCGCAGCAGCGGCTTCAGGTCGAGGCTCTCCTCGGGCCGCAGCAGGCCGACCGCGTCGCGCAGCCGCAGCGCCTCGTCGGCGCAGGGCGCGCACTCGGTGAGATGGTCCTCGACGGCCTGGGTCTCCTCCGGCGAACACGCGGCCAGCGCCCACGCGCCGAGCAGGGACTTCAGCACGGCGTGCGTGGGCGCGGGCGAGGGGACCACCGGCGCGGGCGGTACGGCCGCCACGGGCTCGGGGTCCGCCGACGGCAGCGACACCACCGCCGGCAGCCGCTCCCAGTCGTCGGCGGCTTCGCGCGGTCCCGGTATCCACGGGCTGCCGCCGGAGCGGCTTCCGTGGCCGTCGTACGCGTCATCGGGTGACTCGGCGGGGCCGTTCATCGGCTGCTTCCGTATCCGGGCGGGGAGAGGTCTTCCTGCGGAAGGTGGTTGGCCGTCGACAGCAGCTGCAGGCCGAGCCGCAGCCGCCGCCGCGCCTCGTCCTCGCTGATCTGCAGGTCCGCGGCGGCCTGGCGGTAGTCGCGCCGCTTGAAGTAGGCCAGTTCGAGCGCGGCCCGCAGCGGGGCGGGCATGGAGGTGACGATGTAGTCGGCGCGGGCGGCGGCGTTGGCGCTGCGGACCTTCTGCTCCAGCTCCTCGCGGGAGCCGCGGCCCAGTTCGGCCTGGCGCAGCCGGGCCACGGCCTGGCCCTGGGTGATCCGGGCGACCCAGGACCGCATGGAGCCCTGCTTGGGGTCGTAGGCGTCCGGGTTCTCCCAGATGTAGCCGAACACCTCGCGCGTGATCCGGTCCGCGGCCTTCTCGTCGCGCAGCACGCGGTGCGCGAGGCTGTGCACGAGCGAGGCGAAGCGGTCGTACAGCTCTCCGAGCGCGGCGGCCTCGCCGCGCGCGAGCCGCTGCTGCATCCGGCGGTCCCAGCGGGGTGGTGCGTCCTTCGCCATGCTGCCCCCTGCCGTGTGTCGACTCCTTGAATGTAGTGGGCACATGGCCCCGCGCGCCTGTTTTGGGGCAAGTCCGCCCCGGAGCGACACCCTCCGTGGTAGTGGAGCCGACGCTCCGTCATCAGCACATCTGTACGCGCCCCACCGCGCTTCCCGTGCGCGGGTTCGATGCGGCCACCTGCTTGCCGACTTCGCTTAACGCGCAGGCCACCAAGGCCTTACGCTTCCGCCTGTCTTGATCTGAACCCCACCGCACATGTGAAGGCGGAAGCCGAAGATGGACAGCGCAGAGTACGAGCGCAAGATCGCCGCCCGATTCGCCACTTTCGACCAGGACGGCAACGGCTATATCGACCGCGAGGACTTCAGCGCGGCCGCGAAGGCGGTGCTGGCCGAATTCGGCACCACGGCCCGCTCCGACAAGGGGCAGGCCGTCTTCATCGGCGCCGAGGCCTTCTGGCAGGGCATGGCCGGGATCGCCGACGTGGACGGTGACCAGCGGGTGACCCGCGAGGAGTTCATCACCGGGGCGGCCAAACGGCTGCGGGACAATCCACGCCGGTTCGCCGAGATCGCCCGCCCCTTCCTGCACGCCGTGATCGCGGTGGCGGCCGAAGCCGACAGTGGCGCGGGGACCAGCCCGCAGGCCGCGGCGCGGGTGCTGCGCGTCCTCGGTACCGCCCCGGACGTGGCCGACAGTGTGGCCGCGGCCCTGGACACCGACGGCGACGGCCTGATCTCCGAGGACGAGATCCTCGCCGCCTTCGCGGGCTACTGCGGCGTGGCGGCCCCGGACGCCTGACGCGCGGGCACGGGCAGACGGCCGGGCTCCGGCCGACTGCCCCGCCTGCGTACGTCGGCCCCCTGCCGCGTACGTCGTTCGGCGCTCCCCGCGTACGCGCCCGCCCCGGCCGCATCCGCGTACGCGCCCGCCCCGGCCGACCGCTAGTCGGCGGCCGAGGCGGCCCGGAGGAGGGATTCCGCGGCGGCCGTGCGGGCGTAGAGGACCGAGCGGCCGGCGCGGTGGGCGCTCACCAGACCGGCGCGGCGCAGCGCCGTCAGGTTCTGGGACACCCCGGCCGGGGACAGCCCGGTGCGGTGGGCCAGCTGCGTCGTGGAGGCCGGAGTGTCCAGCTCGGTCAGCAGCAGGGTCCGTGAGCGGCCGAGTACGCCGCTGAGCGCGTCCGCGTCGGCGGCGGCCCCCGGCTCCCACAGCGAGCCGATGCCCCGCGCCGGATAGGCGAGTTGCGGCGGATCGGGCGGAACCTGCGTGGTCAGCAGCCGCGGCCCGGTGAAGGCCGAGGGGACCAGCAGCATGCCGGGGCCCGTCGTGGTGCGGGGCATCGGCCTGCTCCGGCGGTCCAGGTGGAGGGCGCTGCCGTCCCACCGGAGCGACCCGTGCAGGTCGTTGAGGGCCCGGCCCGCGCCGTGCGCGGCGACCTGGCGGGCCCGGTGGAAGACGTCGGTGTCGAGCACCGCGCGGATCCGCGCCCAGTAGGGGGCGAGCGCCAGCTCCCAGTACGCGGCGATCTCCTGGGTCACGCGGGCCAGCCGGGTGTCCGGGTCCTGGCGCAGCGACCGCGGCCGGGGCCCGGGAGGCCCCTGGTGGTACACCAGGTGATCGAGGTCGCGGCGCACCCGGCCGGGGTCGGCGGCCCGGATCGCGGCCAGCTCGTCGGCCAGGGAGGGGGCCGGTCCGGCGGGGGCGGGGTTCAGGAAGTACGGGAAGAAGCCCGACGGCGGTATCAGCTCCGCGAGCCACCCGCGGTCGAGCCCGGCCGCCGCCACCCGCGGCCGGACCTGCCGGATCCACGGATCGTGCACCGGGGAGGGCTCGGCGCCGTCCGTCAGCAGCCGGAAGCTGGTCACGACCTGCCACATCGGCGAGACGGCGAAGCGGACCTGCGCCAGATCGCTCGCGGAGAACGCCAGTTCCGCCAGGACGCCCACCCCCTCGGATTCACCCATGCCTGAATCAGTGGCGTTCACCCTAGCCCGCGGAGATCATTCGGCCATGACCTCCCACGCGATACCCGCACCCGCACCCACGCCCGCACCCGCACCCACGCCCGCCCCCGCCCCCACCGCGGCGGCCTCCGGCACCTGGACCCTCGGCGACCGGGTGGTCCACCGGATCGGCTTCGGCACGATGCGGCTGCCCCAGTACGGCGAGGCGCTGATCCCCGGCGCCGCGCCGCGCGACCGCGACCAGGCGATCGCGGTGCTGCGCCGGGCCGTCGAGCTGGGCGTGAACCACATCGACACCGCCGCGTTCTACTTCTCACCGCTGCTGTCGGCCAACGAGCTGATCAACCGCGCGCTGGCCCCCTACGCCGACGACCTCGTCATCGTCACCAAGGTCGGGCCGCGCCGCGACGCGTCGGGCGAGTGGACCGCGCACGCCGGTCCCGGGGAGCTGCGCGGCCAGGTGGAGGAGAACCTGCGCCAGCTCGGCCGCGACCACCTGGACGTGGTGAACCTGCGCATCGTGGGCGAGGGTTCCCTCGCCGAGCGGTTCGGCGCCCTGGCCGACCTCCGCGAGGCGGGACTCATCCGGCACCTGGGGCTCTCCAACATCCGCCCCCACCACCTCGCCGAGGCGCGGGCCATCGCGCCGGTGGTCTGCGTACAGAACGCGTACGGGATCGGCGGCTCACCCGAGCAGGCGGAGTTCCTGCGCGCCTGCGGCGAACAGGGCGTCGCCTTCGTGCCCTTCTACTCGATCGCCGGCAGCGGACGCACGGCGGGCGCGGGCGGCGGTGGTGAGAGCGGTTACAGCGGCGACGAGAACGGCGACGACGGGGTACGGGCCGTCGCCCGCGCCCACGGGGTGAGCGAGGCCCAGATCCGGCTGGCCTGGACCCTGCACCAGGGCCCCCATGTGCTGGCCATCCCCGGCACCGGCGACCCCGTCCACCTCGCGGAGAACGTGGCGGCCGGAGCCGTCCGGCTCTCGGCGGAAGAGCTGGCCGCCCTGGACTCCGTCGGGGCGGGGTCGCGGTAGGCGGCGATCCGCCGGGGCGGCCCAGGCCGAAAGAGACGGCCTACGCGTAGCGCTCGCGCAGTTTGTACTTGAGGACCTTGCGCAGGGCGTCGTTGCGCGGGAGGGCGTCCACCAGCTCCAGCTGCTCCGGGAGTTTGTGGGTGGCCAGGCCCTCGGCGCGCAGGTACGCGGTCACCCGTGACAGGGTCAACGGGTCGGCGGCGGGGCCCTGTTCGACGACCGCGCAGACGCGTTCGCCGCGCTCGGGGTCCGGCAGGCCGATGACGGCCACGTCACCGATGCCCGGGATCCGGTGCATCAGGTCCTCGATCTCCTTCGCGGAGATGTTCTCGCCCTTGCGGATGATCACGTCCTTGCCGCGGCCGGTCAGGACGAGGTAGCCGTCCTCGGTGAGGTGGCCGAGGTCCCCGGTGATCAGGTAGCCGTCGGCGTCGAAGACCTCGGCCGACTGGTCGCGGTTCAGGTAGCCCTGGCAGACGGCTTCCCCGCGCAGCCGGACCTCGCCGTCGGTGCCGGCGGGCAGCGGGACGCCGTCGGGGCCGGTGACGCGGACGGACATGCCCGCGGGCGGGCGGCCCTCGGTGGTGGCCAGGTGCTCGGCGCTGTCCAGCGGCGAGCCCATGGTGATCATGGGGACCTCGGTCATGCCGTAGCCGTGGGTCAGCTGGCAGCCCAGCTCGCGGACGACCGCGTGGTAGATCTCCGGCGGCTTGGGGGCCCCGCCGCCCGCGAGCAGGCGCAGGGTCGGGATCAGCGGGACGCCGGGGGCCTTGCGCTGTTCGGTCAGGAACATCGAGTAGAAGGCGGTGGAGCCGCCCGCGATGGTGACCCCGTGCCGCCGGTACCCGGCCAGCGCGTCCGGCATCGCGAACTTCTCGAAGAGCACCGCGGGGAACCCGTACAGCAGCAGCATCACCGTGTAGTCGGGCCCGGCGATGTGCGCGAAGGGGAAGGCCATCGAGCCGATGTCGGCCGGGCCCAGGCGCAGGGCGTGGGCGAGGCAGGAGCCGCCCGCGATCAGGGAGCGGTCGGTGTGCAGGACGCCCTTGGGGTCGGAGGTGGTGCCGGAGGTCCAGTAGATCCACCGGACGTCGGTGCCGGAGGCGGGCGGCGGGGGCAGCACGGCCGGGTCGCCGTCGGGGAGGCTTTCGTATGCCTCGAAGACGCCCCGGGCGTCGAGCCGCTCGGCCATCGCGGTGTGGTCGTACCCGCGCCAGACGCCGGGCACGGCGAAGAACTCGGCCTTGGACTCGCGCAGCGCGAAGCCGACCTCGCGGTCCCGGTAGAAGGGGATGACGGGGGACTGGACGGCGCCGATCCGGGCCAGGGCGACCGAGAGCAGGACGGTCTCCAGGCGGGTGGGCAGCTGCCAGGCGACGACGGTGCCGGGGCGCACGCCCATCCCGTACAGGCCGGCGGCGACGCGTTCGGCGCGGTCGCGCAGGGCGCCGAAGGTCAGGGTCCGGTCGTCGGCGGGGTGCTCGGCGGCCTCGATGAGCACGGGGGCGCCGGGGGTGAGCGCGGCGCGGCGCGTGATCAGCTCCCAGAGGGTGGGGGACCGCTCCAGGTCCCGCGCCGTCCGCGTCGCACTGTCGGCCGCGCTGTCGGCCGCACTGCCGGCCGCGTTGTCGGTCGCATTGCCGGCGGCGCTGTCGTCCCTCGCCGTGTCGTCCGTCATTCCCGGCCTCCCCGGTGCGGCTGCCTTCCCGGATCGGTCCGAGACCCGTCCGAGAGCGATCTGACCATCCGTCAGATACGAGCGAGAGCGTAAGGCTCCGGCGCTTGTCGGTCCAGGGGTGGCGGAGCTAGCTTGTTTCTGACGATCCATCAGATAAGGCTGAGGAGACACCATGGAACTGCCTCGGATCATCAGCGTGGACGACCACGTGATCGAGCCAGCGCACTTGTTCGATGTCTGGCTGCCGGCCAAATACCGCGACCGGGGACCCAAGCCGCTCACCGCGGGCATCGGCGAACTCGCCTACACCGGCGGCAAGTACGTCATCACCATGGACCCCGACGGCCCGCCCACCGACTGGTGGATCTACGAGGACCTCCAGTTCCCGTACAAGCGCAACATCGCCGCCGTCGGCTTCGACCGCGACGACATGACCCTGGAGGGCATCACCCGGGCCGAGATGCGCCGCGGCTGCTGGGACCCCAAGGAACGCCTCGCCGACATGGACCTCAACCACGTCGAGGCCTCCCTGTGCTTCCCGACCTTCCCCCGGTTCTGCGGGCAGACCTTCGCCGAGGCCCACGACAAGGAAGTGGCCCTGGCCTGCGTGCGCGCGTACAACGACTGGATGGTCGAGGAGTGGTGCGGCGACAGCGGCGGCCGCCTGATCCCGCTCTGCATCATCCCGCTGTGGGACATCGGTCTCGCCGTCGCCGAGATCCGCCGCAACGCGGCCCGCGGCGTGCGCGCCGTGACCTTCTCCGAGATCCCGACCCACCTGGGCCTGCCGTCCATCCACTCCGGGTACTGGGACCCCTTCTTCGCCGTCTGCCAGGAGACCGGCACGGTGGTCAACATGCACATCGGGTCCAGCTCCCAGATGCCCGCGGCCTCCCCCGACGCACCGCCCGCCGTCCAGGCCTCGCTCAGCTTCAACAACGCGATGGCCTCGATGATGGACTTCCTCTTCTCCGGCGTCCTCGTCAAGTTCCCCACGCTGAAACTCGCCTACAGCGAAGGCCAGATGGGATGGATCCCCTACGCCCTGGAGCGCGCCGACGACGTCTGGCGCGAGCACCGCGCCTGGGGCGGGGTCAAGGGCCTCATACCCGAGCCGCCCTCCAGCTACTACTACCGGCAGATCTTCTGCTGCTTCTTCCGCGACAAGCACGGCATCGCCTCGCTCGACGTCGTCGGCCGCGACAACGCCACCTTCGAGACCGACTACCCGCACGTCGACTCGACCTTCCCGCACACCAAGGAGGTCGCCCTCGACCACGTCAAGGGACTGGACGAGGAGACCGTCTACAAACTGATGCGCGGGAACGCCATCCGGATGCTCGGCCTGGACCTCGACCGCGACCGGCGCCCGGCGGGACGGTGACCGCGGTGGACCTCACCTACACCGAGGAGGAGCGCGCCTTCCGCGCCCGGCTGCGCGAGTGGCTGGGCAAGACGCTCCCCGAACTGCCCGCCAGGCCCTCGCCCGACGACTGGCCGGGCCGCCGCGCCTACGACCTCGGCTGGCAACGGCGGCTGTACGACGCCGGGTACGCCGGGCTGCACTGGCCCGCCGACGCGGGCGGGCGCGGCGCCACCCCGACCCAGCACCTGATCTTCCTGGAGGAGACCGAGCGGGCCGGGGCGCCCTACGTCGGGGCGAACTTCGTCGGGCTGCTGCACGCCGGGCCCACCATCGCCGCCGAGGGCACCGCCGAGCAGCGGGCCCGCTGGCTGCCGCCCGTGCTGCGCGGGGACGAGGTGTGGTGCCAGGGGTTCAGCGAGCCCGGCGCGGGCTCGGACCTGGCCGCCCTGCGCACGAAGGCGGTGCGCGACGGGGACGAGTACGTGATCAGCGGCTCGAAGATCTGGACCTCGCACGCGGAGGTCGCCGACTGGTGCGAGCTGCTCGTGCGCACCGAGCCCGTCAGCGCGAGCGTGCCCAAGCACCGCGGGATCAGCTGGCTCGCGATGCCGATGGACGCGCCCGGGGTGAGCGTGCGGCCGCTGCGCACGCTGGCGGGGTCGACCGAGTTCGCCGAGATGTTCCTGGACGAGGTACGGGTTCCCGTCGGCAACCGGGTCGGCGCCGAGAACGACGGCTGGCGCGTCACCATGGTCACCCTGTCCTTCGAGCGGGGCACCGCCTTCGTGGGCGAGGTCGTCGCCTGCCGCCGCACCCTGGCCGCCCTGGCTCGTACCGCCAGGGCGAACGGCCGCTGGGACGACGCGGTGCTGCGGCGCAGGATGGGGCGGCTGCACGCGGAGTTCGGCGCCCTGTGGCGGCTCACCCAGTGGAACGTGAGCGAGTCCGAACGCTCGGGCGGGGTCCCGGGCATCGGCGGCTCCGTCTTCAAGCTGCGTTACTCGCACGCGCGCCAGGAGCTGTACGACACGGCGGCCGAGGTGCTGGGGGCGGCCGGCGGGGCGCTGTCGCTGGACGAGGAGTGGACCCTGGACCGGCTCTCGTCCCTCTCGTACACGATCGCGGCCGGGACCTCCCAGATCCAGCAGAACATCGTCGCCGAGCGGATCCTCGGCCTCCCGAAGGGCCGGTGAGGGACCGTGGACTTCCAGCTGACCGAGGACCAGCGGGACCTGCGCGCCGGAGTGCGGGAACTGCTGGAGGGGCGGTACGGGCGCCAGGCGCTCCGGGGTTCCGTGGACGCGGCCGAGGCGGGCGGGGGTGTGGTCGACCGGGGGCTGTGGCGGGAGCTGGGCGAGGCCGGGTTCTTCGCGCTGCGGCTGCCGGAGGGCGGCCCCGAAGGGGGCGTCGGGCTCGGCCTCGCGGAGGCGGTGCTGGTCTTCGAGGAGGCCGGCCGGGTGCTGCTGCCGGGGCCGCTGGTGGCCACGCACCTGGCGGCCGGGGTGGTGCCGGGCGCGGCCCAGGGCACGGCGGTGGTGACGGCCTTCGACCTGGACGGGCCGTTCGCCGCGTACCTGGGGGAGGCGGACGCGGTGCTGGGGGCGGAGGCCCCGGGGGAGGCGGCGGGCGAGGTCCCGGCCGCGGGACGGGGCGGTGTGCGGGGCGGCGTGCCGGTGCGGTCCGTGGATCCGCTGACGCCGCTGTACCGGGCGCCGGAGCCCGCCGGGTCCGCCGGGTCCGGCGCGCTCGCCGTGGCCCTGCGGGACGAGGGGGCGCTGCTCACGGCCGCCCTCCAGCTGGGCAGCGCGCTGCGGACCACGGAGCTGGCCGTGCGGTACGCGAAGGAGCGCGAACAGTTCGGGCAGCCGATCGGGGCCTTCCAGGCGGTCAAGCACCTGTGCGCGCAGATGCTGGTGCGGGGCGAGGTGGCCCGTACGGCGGTCTACGCGGCGGCCGTGACGGGGGATCCCGGGGAGATCGCGGGCGCCAAACTGCTGGCCGACGAGGCGGCCGTGCGCAACGCGCGGGACTGCCTCCAGGTGCACGGCGGGATGGGGTTCACCTGGGAGGCGGACGTGCACCTGCACCTGAAGCGGGCGTGGGTGCGGGCGGAGCAGTGGCGGACGGCGGCGCAGGCGGAGGAGCTGCTGGCGGAGGAGCTGCTCGGGCAGCAGCCGGTGGCCCGGGAGGCGGTCGACCGGGAGGCGGTCGACCGGGAGGCGGGGAGGGCTTCGGCCTGACGTGTGCTGTCACGGGTGGGACGGCGCAGGACGCGTGTCCGATTACAGAGAGTTGATATCGGTTTGTGTCCTTCGCCCGCCTCCTTACGGACCGGAGTCGGCCACGTGCTCCGGTACGCTCCGACGAATGCGAGCGGTTGAGCGGCGCGGGCGTCGCACAGTATGCAGCACGCCTACTCCTTCGCGCTGGAATATGCCCGAAGCGCTTGTTGTGGTGACTGTATGTCAACCATGCTGCTCCGCAAGGGGATCACGGACCGTGATTCCGTACTGTCGCGAGGCGTTGTGTCCGCCGGTTCGGGTGGTGTGAGCGGTGCAGGTGCTTCAGGTTCAGCTTGAGGTCGGGCCGGATCCCGCGGAGGTCGGCCGGGCGCGCAGGTGGGCGCGGTCCCGCCTGGCGGGATGCGGAGTGGGGGAGGACGAACCGCTCGCGGAGGTCCTGGTCCTGCTCATTTCCGAGCTGGTCACCAATGCGGTGGTGCACACGGGCTGTCCGGCCGTGCTGCGGATGCTCTTCGGCGGCCCGGGCGTCCGGGTGGAGGTGGCCGACGCGAGCGACCGGCCGCCCGCGCCCCGGCACGCCGAGGGGGACGACACCAATGGGCGCGGCCTGGAGCTGGTGGACGGCCTCGCGGACCGCTGGGGCTGGCAGCGCGAGGGCGCCGGTAAGCGGATCTGGTGCGAGATCGACTGCGCCGAGGGCGGCTCCGGCGGCTCCGACGGGCCGCAGGGGCCGGGCGGAGATCACTCGAAAGGCTTTTCCGAAAAATGTGATCAGGCACGGGAACCGCACGTGTACCTCTAACGAGGTGTTGACGGACCGTCACGCATTGATCACCCTTGGGGGAGCGATTCGTTGCGAGGGGACGCCAAGGGCAGGCCTTGACGAGTGCGGGTCGTGGGGTGGCGGCTGCCGTGCGGCGCTCGGGGCGTGCACGAACGTAAGCCGCCACCCACAAAAGAACTCTCCGGTCAGGGGAGTCTCAGGTCGGGAGGCCCCGGGTCAGAGGATGGCCACCGGGGCCACCGGCGTGCCCGTCCCGCCGACGAAGGGCTCCGGCATCGCCGACAGCAGGAACGAATACTTCCGTTCTTGTCCACAGGCTGTGGACAACTTTTCGAGATTCCAGTTCTGACCCTGGTGCATGCCCATCTCCACCAGGTCGAGAGCGTGCACCGGCAGCCACAGGTTCTCGATCTCCGGCGGGAAGATCTCGAAGGTCAGGGTGTCGTTGGCGACGGCCGCGACGTCCCGTGAGTGGAACCACTCCGGCGTGCGCACGGACAGGCCCGGTGACGGATAGCCGTAACCGTGCTTGTCGCCCGCCAGGTAGACCTGGATCTGCCCGGTGCGCACCAGCACGATGTCGCCGGGCCGGACGGTGACCCCGCCGAACTCCTCGGCCTCCGCCAGGTCCTCGGGGGTCACCGCGTGCCCGCCGGGCAGCCGGTCCAGGCCCTTGGCGCGGGCCACGTCCAGCAGGACCCCGCGCGAGACGATGTGGCCGGCCTTGTCGATGCCGCTGAACTGGGCGCGGGAGTGCGCGGTGATGGTGCCGGCGGGGCGCCCGTTGTAGATCTTCCCCGAGTGCGAGACGTGGGTCAGCGCGTCCCAGTGGGTGGCCGACTGCAGGCCCATGGTCACGGCGTCATCGCTGCACGCGACCGTGCCCGGGCCGAAGATCTCCTGGTTGATCTGCACCATCGTGTGCAGCGGGTTGATCCGGCCCGGGATCATGCCCGCCTGGACGCCGTCCTCCTTGAGGGGCAGCGCGAGCGGGATCCGGCGCCCGGTGCGGATCTCGGCGGCGGCCGCGCGCACCACCTCGTCGGTGATCAGGTTCAGGGTGCCGATCTCGTCGTCGGCGCCCCAACGGCCCCAGTTGTTCACGCGCTTGGCGATGTCGTGGAACTCGGCGGGCAGGCCCATGGGTCGCTCACTCCTTGTGGACTGGGGCTTGTGCTGGCGTATCCGGCTGCCCATAGAATCTAACGGTCCGTCAGAAACAGCGGGAAGGGGCCGGGCATGGGGAACTTCTTGGCAGGCAAGGTCGTCGCCGTCACGGGCGCGGGCCGGGGCATCGGACGGGCGGTCGCGCTCGCGGCCGCCGCCGAGGGCGCCAAGGTCGTCGTCAACGACTACGGCGTCGGCATCGAGGGCGGCGAGCCCACCAGCGAGATCGCCGAAGGCGTGGTGAAGGAGATACTCGCCGCGGGCGGGGAGGCCGTCGCCGTCGCCGACGACATCTCGACCATGGCGGGCGGCCAGCGCATCGTGGACACCGCGCTCGCCCGGTACGGCCGGATCGACGGGGTCGTCTGCGTCGCGGGCATCCTGCGCGAACGGATGCTCTTCAACATGTCCGAGGAGGAGTGGGACCCCGTCGTCGCCACCCACCTCAAGGGCACCTTCACCGTCTTCCGCGCCGCCTCCGCCGTCATGCGCAAACAGGGCACGGGCACGCTCATCGGCTTCACCAGCGGCAACCACCAGGGCTCGGTCGCCCAGGCCAACTACAGCGCCGCCAAGGGCGGGATCATCTCGCTCGTGCGCTCCGCCGCCCTCGGCCTGAACCGGTACGGGGTCACCGCCAACGCCGTCGCCCCGGTCGCCCGGACCCGGATGTCGGCGAACGTACCGATGGAACTCAAGGAGATCGGCGAGCCGGAGGACGTGGCCGCGCTGGTCACCTACCTGCTCAGCGACAAGGCCGTCGCGGCCGGCGGCGAGAAGATCACCGGGCAGGTGTACACGATCGCCGGACCCAAGATCGCGGTCTGGGCGCAGCCGCGCGAACTGCGCGCCGGATACGCCGAGGGGTCCTGGACCCCCGAGAAGATCGCCGACTTCCTCCCGGGGACGGTCGGCACCGACCCCATGCCCATGCTGGCGCAGCTGGAGGCCATGGCCAAGGCGGCGGCCGCCAAGGACCGCCCCAACGCGTAGGAGCTCGCATGGACTTCGGCTTCGGTGCGGCGGACGAGGAACTGCGCGCGCGGGCGCGGCAGTGGCTCGCGGAGCACCTCGTGGGACCGTACGGCCGGGCAGTCGGCCTTGGCGGACCGGGCAGCGAGCACGAGGGGGTGACCGCGCGCCGCGCCTGGGAGCGCGAGCTGGGCCGGGGCGGCTGGATCGGCCAGGGGTGGGACGTACCCGACGGGGCCTACGGGCAGCGGCGGCTCTCGCTCACCGGACAGGTGGTGTGGGCCGAGGAGTACGCGGCGCTGCGCGCGCCCGGCCGGGTCGGCCACATCGGCGAGAACCTCCTCGCGCCGACGCTGATCGCCTACGGGTCCACGGAACAGCGGGACCGCTTCCTGCCCGGCATCGCCCGCGGCGAGGAGCTGTGGTGCCAGGGGTACAGCGAACCGGGCGCGGGCTCGGACCTCGCCGGGATCCGCACGAGCGCGGTCCGGGACCCGGCGGACGGCCACCACCGGGTCACCGGCCAGAAGATCTGGACCTCGCTGGCCCAGGACGCCGACTGGTGCTTCGTGCTGGCCCGCACCGAGGCGGGCTCGAAGCGCCACCGCGGGCTGTCGTTCCTCCTCGTACCCATGGACCAGCCGGGCCGGATCGAGGTCCGGCCCATCCGCCAGATGTCGGGCACCGCCGAGTTCAACGAGGTCTTCCTCGACGGCGCGCGGGCCCATGAGGTGGTGGGCGGCGAGGGCAACGGCTGGAGCGTCGCCATGGGCCTGCTCGCCCTGGAACGCGGGGTCTCCACCCTGGTCCAGCAGATCGGCTTCGCGGCCGAACTGGAGCGGGTCGTCGCGGCGTTCCTCGCCTCGCCCCAGGCCGGCGACGCGGTGCTGCGCGACCGGCTGGTCGGACAGTGGGCCGAGCTGCGCACCATGCGGTGGAACGCGCTGCGCACCCTGGGGGCGGCCGCGCCCGACCCGGGGGCGCCCAGTGTGGCCAAGCTGCTGTGGGGCGGCTGGCACCGGCGGCTCGGTGAGCTGGCGGTGGCGGTGCGCGGGGCGGTGGCCACCGCCGGGCCCGGCGACTGGGCGCGGGGGACTCCGTACGAGCTGGGCCTCGACGAGGCGCAGCGGCTGTTCCTGTTCACCCGCGCCGACACGATCTACGGCGGTTCGGACGAGATCCAGCGGAACATCATCGCCGAGCGCGTGCTCGGCCTGCCCAAGGAGTCCAGGTGAGAGGCGTCGTGTTCGACGGCAAGCAGGCCCAGGTGGTCGACGACCTGGAGATCCGCGATCCCGGGCCGGGGGAGGTGCTCGTCGCGATCAGGGCGGCCGGGCTGTGCCACAGCGACCTGTCGGTGATCGACGGGACGATCCCCTTCCCACCGCCGGTGGTGCTGGGGCACGAGGGCGCGGGCGTCGTGGAGGCGGTCGGCCCGGGGGTCACGCACGTGGCGGCGGGCGACCACGTCTCGCTGTCCACCCTCGCGAACTGCGGGGCGTGCGCGGACTGCGACCGGGGCCGGCCGACGATGTGCCGCAAGGCGATCGGGATGCCCGGGCAGCCGTTCTCGCGGGGCGGCAAGCCGCTGTACCAGTTCGCGTCCAACTCGGCCTTCGCGGAGCGGACGATCGTCAAGGCCGTCCAGGCGGTGAAGATCCCTGCGGACATCCCCTTCACCTCGGCCGCGCTGATCGGCTGCGGGGTCCTGACGGGCGTCGGCGCCGTCCTGAACCGGGCGAAGGTGGACCACGGCGAGTCGGTGGTCGTCATCGGCACGGGCGGGATCGGCCTGAACGTCCTGCAGGGGGCCCGGATCGCGGGCGCCACCACGATCGTGGCCGTCGACGCGAACCCGGCGAAGGAGGCGGTGGCCCGGCAGTTCGGCGCCACGCACTTCATCGGCGCCTCGGCGGTGGCGGACTCCTCCGAGGCGGTCCGCGAGATCCTTCCGACGGGCGCGGACCACGCCTTCGAGTGCGTGGGCAACGTGAAGCTGATCCGCCAGGCGATCGACCTCCTGGACCGCCACGGCCAGGCGATCCTGCTCGGCGTACCGGGCTTCAAGGAGGAGGCGTCGTTCCAGGTCTCGTCCATGTACCTGGACAAGACGGTCATGGGCTGCCGCTACGGCTCCTCCCGCCCCCAGCGCGATATCGCCCTGTACGCCGAGCTCTACCGCCAGGGCCGCCTGCTGCTGGACGAACTGGTCACCGAGACCTACCCGGTCGAGGACTTCGCCAAGGCGGCGGACGACGCCCACCACGGCCGGGTGGCCCGAGGGGTGCTGACCTTCTGAGGTGGGGGGCGGGGCCGGGGCAGGGCCTCCGGCCCTACTCCGGCCGGGCGGTGTTCCAGGGCCGGAGCTTCTCCGGGTTGCGGACCGCCCAGATGCGGCTGACGCGGCCGTCCGCGAGACCGAAGGCCGCCACCGTCACCGTGACGCCGGAGTGCTGGGCGACCAGCCCCGGCACGCCGTTGACCGTCCGCTCCAGCAGGGTCAGGCCGGGGGCCTTGGCGGCGATGTGGATCAGGTACGCGGCGATGTTCTCGCTGCCCTCGACCGGGTGCAGGACGGCGCCGACCGCACCGCCGCCGTCGGCGGTCATCGTGGCCGCGGGGTCGAGCAGGCCCACGAGGGCCTCGATGTCCTTGGCTTCCCACGCCTCCTTGAACTCCCGCACCAGGCCGGCCTGTCCGGCCGCGGGCGCCGACGGCAGCTGCGCGGAGCGCACCCGGCGCCGGGCCGAGGCCGCCAGCTGCCGGCAGGCCGCGGGCGTGCGACCGACGATGCCGGAGATCTCGCCGAAGGGGTACCGGAAGACGTCGTGCAGGACGAACGCCACGCGCTCGGCCGGCGTCATCGACTCAAGCACGACGAGGAACGCCATGTTCACCGACTCGTCCAGGGTGACCCGGTCCGCGGGGTCGTCCGACCCGTCCCCCTCGCCCGTCCGCCCGCTGAACCACTCCGTACGGTCGGGCAGCGGTTCGGGTATCCACTCGCCGACGTACCGCTCGCGCCGGACCCGCGCCGAGCCGAGCACGTCCAGGCAGATCCGCCCCGCGACCGTCGTCAGCCACGCGCCCGGGGCCTCGACCGCCGCCTGCCGCTGCGGGGACATCGCGTACCAGCGGGCGTAGGTCTCCTGCACCGCGTCCTCGGCCTCGGCCAGCGAACCGAGCAGCCGGTAGGCGAGGTTGGTGAGCCGGCGCCGCTCGCCGAGGAGCGCGCTCAGGTCTGGTTCGGCCCGGTCGGACGCGGTCGTGTTCATGGCGGTCGCCTCACATTTCGCGGGCCCATGTCGTCGGACCACCGAGAGAGTACCGATCCACCGCCGCGAGGCAGATGAGGGGACCACATCATGGCCACACAGACGACGACAGCACCGGTCGGCGTGACGTTCGTGCAGGTCGCGATAGGCCTGCAGACCCTGGCGATCTTCTTCCAGGCGGCCACCGCCGGCCTGCTGCTCTCCTCGTCCGTCGGCGAGCTGCTGCACGGCATCGGAGCGCGCGTGATGTACGGCATGTCGATGCTGTACGTGATCGCCGCGGTCCTGGCCTGGCGGCCGGGCGGCGGGTCGCCGCGCCCCATCCTGTACGCGTCGGGCTTCCTCGTGCTCGCCTCGGTGCAGGTCGTGCTCGGTATCGCGCACGTGGCGTCGGTCCATGTCCCGCTGGGCGTCCTGATGTTCGGCCTGAGCGTGCTGGCGCTGGGCCACGCGCTGTTCGCGCGTGCGCTGGAGGGGGCAGGCGGGGTCGGCGGGCTCCGGCGGGTCAGTCGCTGAGGCGGCCGAACTTTCCCTTGTGGAAGAGCAGGGGCCCGTCTTCGCCCGCCGCGCCCATCGCCTCGACACGGCCCACGACGATCAGGTGATCACCGCCGGTGTGCACGGCGTGGATGCGGCAGTCGATCCACGCCGGTACGGCGTCCAGCTGGGGCGAGCCCGTGACGGGGGCCGGGGTGTGGGCGACCCCGGCGAACTTGTCGGCCCCACTGACGGCGAAGGCCCGGCAGAGCAGGCCCTGCTGGGCGCCGAGGATGTTGACGCAGAACACCCCGGCGCGGGCGATCCGCGGCCAGGTGGTCGACGTACGGGCCACCATGAACGTCACCAGTGGGGGATCGAGCGACAGCGAGGCGAAGGACTGGCAAGCGAACCCGGCCGGCGAGTCCTCCCCCTCGGCCGCGGGCGAGGTGATGATCGTGACCCCGCTCGCGAAGTTGCCCATGACGGACCGGAACTCGCCCGGATCGATGGGCGCGCGCTCGTCCTCGCCGACGGCCCGCAGCTCGGGGCGCGGATGTGTGTCGACGGCGGAGACGGAGGTGGAGGCGGAGGCGGTGGAGGCGGAGGTGGCGGATTCCGGCTGCCCGGCGGACCTGAGGTATCGGACGACGGTGGCCGCCATCCCTGCGTGTCCCATCACGAGTCCGATTGAACCTGACGGTATGTCAGATGGGAAGGGGCGGGGAGGTGGTGGGGATCGCGCTCATCCCGATCTGCTGCACGGGCCCGCTCCTCGTGGTCATCGCCGGCTTCGCGCACGCGGTCGGCTTCACCTGGCCGGTCGCCACCCTGGCCCGGATCGCCGAACCAGGCAGAACTCGTTGCCTTCCGGATCGCGCATGGTCTGGAACGCCCCCTGGTCATCGGTGACGGTCTCACCGACCCGGGCACCCCCCAGGCCGACCACCTCCGCGATGGCGGCTTCGATGTCACCGGTCCGGATGTCAAGGTGCAGCCGGTTCTTCCCGGCCTTCTCCTCGGGCACAGGCTGAAAGGCCAGCCGCACACCCCCACCTCCGGGCACCTCGAGGTGAGACCAGCCCCGCCCCCGGTCCACCACCTGCGCATGCAGGAGCTGCGCCCAGAAGCGGGCCAGGGCTCGGGGGTCACGGGAGTCGACGACGACTTGGTGGAGGGAGGGGCGGGAGGAGGGGTGGGAGGAGGGGTGGGAGGAGGGCATGGGCCGACTTTACGGTGCGGCTTGGGGGTGGGGGCTCGGGCTTCGAGCGTCCGGGGTCGGGGTGGTTCCCGGGGGCTGCCCGTCAGTTCAACTGTCTCTTCGCGCCGAGCCGCACTGTCAAGGGCGCTCCCTGCGGTCGCGTCGCTGCGCGATGGCCTTCGGCCACCCTTGACAGCACGACTCGACACGAAAAGCCAAGAACTGTCGGGCGGCCCCCGGGGGAAGGCAGGGGGGAGGCTGACCATGGGCCCCTCGTGAAGTCGCTGGGTCGGGGCGAGGGTGCGGCCAAGCCGCGCCCTCCGGGCGGACAGACGACAGGCGACAAGCGCCAAGAATGCTGACAGATCGCTACACAGTCGCGACCGGCAGGCGTCTGCGGCGTGTTTGTGCCTGATGGGCGGTTCGGGAGGGTGGAAAGTCGCCCTCATGAGCATGGAGTCGGATCAAGGCGGGCTCGACATCCAACACCCCACCAAGACGCCCCTTTTGTGACCATTTGAGACCCGGTTGATGGGTCAGACGGCCGCTTGACCCGTCTCCATGCCCGTCTCGCCGTAGTTGAGGTCCTAGATGGGCCCCGAACAGGCCGCAGACGCCGATCCCAGAGAAGCGCGTAGCGATCTGTGCGCGCTCTTGTGGCCTTTCCGCCCGGAGGGCGCGGTGTGGCCCCACCAGGGCCCCTGGCCACTCGCCGAGGACCCGGGCCTTCGGGGGCCCTCCCCCCTGCCGTTCCTCCGGGGGCCGCCCGACAGTTCTTGGCTTTTCGTGTCGAGTCGTGCTGTCAAGGGTGGCCGAAGGCCATCGCGCAGCGACGCGACCGCAGGGAGCGCCCTTGACAGTGCGGCTCGGCACGAAGAGACAGTTGAACTGACGGGCAGCCCCCGGGCACCACCCCGACCCCGGACGCTCGAAGCGCGGGCCTTCGCGGCGAAGCCGCGCCCCCGCCCCCCCGGGGCCGCGCCCGGCGGTGTACCTCCGGGCGGGTGAATGCGGGGAGGTGGGGCGGGGGTAGGGGGCGTGGCGGGGCGTTCGTGCGTGTAGTCGTACGTACGCGTAGGCCTCGCACCCCACGTCTCGCACCCCACGTCTCGCACCCCGATCGCGCCCCACGCCCCTTCGCCACCCCATCGCAGGAGGAACACATGCTCGGCACCGACTTCCGCACCGGATCGCCCAACTGGATCGACCTCGGCAGCCCGGACATCCCGCGGGCCGCGGCGTTCTACCGGGCCGTGTTCGGATGGGAGTTCCAGCTCCTCGGGCCCGAGTCGGGTGGGTACGGTTTCTTCCAGGTGGACGGGAAGACCGTCGCCGCCGTCGGCGAGCTGAACCCGGGCGCGACCTCCGCGTGGACCGTGTACTTCCAGACGGACGACGTGGACGCGACCACGCAGGGCGTGCGCGACGGCGGTGGCACGGTACGCGTCGAGCCGATGGACGTCATGGGCGAGGGGTGGCTCGCGCAGTACACCGACCAGCAGGGCGCGGACTTCGCCGTCTGGAAGCCGGGCAAGACGCCCGGGCTGGGGCTGGCCTCCGCCGACAACACCGTGTGCTGGGTGGAGCTGCATGTGGCCGACCCGGTCGCGGCCGTCTCGTTCTACGGGAGCCTCTTCGGGTGGCGCTCGCAGGAGATGGACGTGCCCGGGATGACCTACCGCGTGCTGAGCATCGCCGACGGGGACCAGCAGGAGGGCTCCTTCGGCGGGGTGGCGCCGTTGATGGAGGGGGAGACGAACGCGCGCTGGGTGCCGTACTTCGCCGTCGCCGACGTCGACGCCGTGGTGGACACCGCGCGGACCAGCGGCGGGACGGTGCTGATGCCGGGCGCGGACGTGCCGGACGTCGGCCGGATCGCATGGCTCGGGGACCCGAGCGGCGCCGTCTTCGCCCTGCTCAAGCCCAACCCCCGGCAGGGCTGACCGCCCTGCTGCGCGCGCGCAGCTCGGGCGGGGCTCGGGCGGGCTCCCGAAGCCGCCGGTGCCGTGAGCGGACCGGGCCGTCTCTTCCGCTCTAGACGCCGCGGTACTTCGGGGTGCGGCGTTCCACGAAGCTCGCCACGCCCTCGGTGGCGTCCGCCGTCGTCATGTTGATCTCCTGGGCGGTGGCCTCGGCCGCCAGGGATGCGGCGCGGTCGCCGTCCAGGGAGGCGTTGACCAGCTGCTTGGTCAGGGCCAGGGCTCGGGTCGGGCCCTGGGCCAGGCGTTGTGCCCATTCGCGGGCGGTGGTTTCCAGAGCCTCGGCCGGGACGACCCGGTTGACCAGGCCCAGGCGTTCGGCGTCGGCGGCGGGCAGGGCGTCGCCGAAGAACATCAGCTCCTTCGCCTTCTGCGGGCCGACCAGGCGGGGGAGCAGATAGGCGCCGCCGCCGTCCGGGACCAGGCCGCGGCGGACGAAGACCTCGATGAAGCGGGCCGAGTCCGCGGCCAGTACGAGGTCGCACGCGAAGGCCAGGTGGGCGCCGATGCCGGCCGCCGTGCCGTTGACCGCCGCGATGACCGGTTTCTCGCAATCCATGACGGACGTGATGAACCGCTGCGCGCCGCCCCGGATCATGCGGGCCACGTCGCCCGCGACCCGCTCGCCGGCCGGGGCGGGGGAGCCGCGCAGGTCCGCGCCCGCGCAGAAGCCCTTGCCGGTGGCGGTGATGACGACGGCGCGGACGGCCGGGTCGGCCGAGGCGTCGGTGAGCAGCGTCATGATGTGCTCGCGCTGGTCCCAGGTGAGGGCGTTCATGGCCTCGGGGCGGTTCAGGGTGATCCACGAGACGGCGTTCTCGGTGTGGTGCAGTACCTCGTCCATACAGGGCTACTCCCGGGCTTCAGCGGCAGATGGCCAGGGCGTCCAGGGCCACGGCGCCCTGGCCGCGGGGGAGGACCATCAGGGGGTTGATGTCGAGTTCGGCCAGTTCGCCGCCCAGCTCCAGGGCCATCCGCTGGACCCGGAGGATGACCTCCACGAGCGCTTCGACGTCGGCGGGCGGGGCGCCCCGTACGCCCTCCAGCAGGGCGTGGCCGCGCAGTTCGCCCAGCATGGCCCGGGCCTGATCCTCGCCGAAGGGCGGGACGCGGACGGTGGTGTCGTTGAGGATCTCGACGAGGACGCCGCCGAGGCCGACGGTGACGGTGGGGCCGAAGAGGTCGTCCTGGGTGACGCCGACGACCATCTCGACGCCCTTCTCCACCATCTGGCAGACGAGGACGCCGTCGAGCGGGATGTTCTCGTAGCGGGCGATGTCGGTCAGCTCGCGGTAGGCGTCGCGGATCTGGCTGGCCGAGGTCAGGCCGACCTTGACCAGGCCGAGCTCCGTCTTGTGGGCGAGCTGTGGGCCCGAGGCCTTCATCACCACCGGGTAGCCGACCAGCCCGGCCGCGCGGACGGCGGCCGCGGCGCTGGTGACGAGCTGTTCGCGCGGGACCCGGATGCCGTAGGCGCGCAGCAGCTGCTTCGCGGCGTGTTCGCTGAGCTGCTGACCGGGGCGCATGAGGGCCTGGGCCTTGCGGTACGAGGGGGACGGCGTCCGGGGGGCGTCCTCGAAGGGGGAGCGGTAGGCGGCGGTGAAGCGGTGGTGGCCGAGGTAGGCCCGTACGGCGGTGATGCAGTTGCCGAAGGTGCGGAAGGTGGCCACGCGGGAGGAGCCGAGGAGGGTGCCGCGGTAGGCCTCCTCGGTGCCGACGGGGGAGCCCCAGATGACGCAGACGAGTTTGTCGCTCTGCTCGGCGGCGTCCACCAGGTCCTGCGCGAGCTTGTCGCTCATCGGGGGGAAGGGCCCGGTGATGGGGCAGATGAGCACGCCGACGGCGGGGTCGGCGAGGATCGCGTCGATGATCTTGCGGCCGCGCCAGTCCCCGACGGGGTGGCCGCCGTTGTCGACGGGGTTGGCGACGTTCAGGTACTCCGGTATCCACTGGTGGAGTTCGTCCTGCTTGGCCTGGGTGAGGGTGGGCAGGGTGAGGCCCGCCTCGGTGGCGAGGTCGGAGAAGTGGGCGCCCGTACCGCCGGAGATGGAGTAGACGACGACGCCGTTCGCGAGCGGCTTGCGCGCGCGGGCCAACAGGGCGGCGGTGTCCTGGAGTTCGTCCAGGCCGTCCACCCGGATCACGCCGAACTGGCGCATGGCCGCGTCCACGACCCGGTCCGCGCCGGTGAGCTTGCCCGTGTGCGAGGCCGCCATGCGGGCGCCGGTCTCCGTGCGGCCGACCTTGACGGCGACGACCGGTACGCCGCCCCGGGCGGCGCGGTCGGCGGCGAGCAGGAAGGACCGGCCGTCCTTGAGGCCCTCGACGTAACAGGCGATCGCCCCGACCTCGGGCTGCTCGGCGAAGTAGGAGATGAAGTCGGAGGTCTCCAGGTCGGCCTCGTTGCCCGTCGGCGCCCAGTGGGAGAGCCGGATGCCCAGCTCCTGGAGGGTGTAGACGGGGCGGCCCTGGTGGCCGGACTGGGTGATGAGCGCGATCGCCGGGCCGTCGAGGTCGTCGCGGAACTTCTCGAAGGCGTTGAGGTTGGTGTTGGGCCCGAGCAGCCGCAGGCCGGAGCGCTGTACGGCGGCGCTCAGCCGGGCCTGGGCGGCCGCGCCCGCGTCGCCGGTCTCGGCGAAGCCGGAGGCGAAGGCGACCGCGAACTTGACCTTGGACTCGGCGAGTTCCTCGATCACGGGGAGCGGGTCGGCGACCAGCAGCACCGCCAGGTCCACCTGCTCGGGCAGGTCGGCGACGGAGGCGTGACAGGCCAGGCCGAAGACGCTGGTGCGGGTGGGGTGGACGGGGTGGAGGCGGGCGCCGACGCGGTCCGCCCAGGCGATGAGCTGGCGGGTGATGCCGGTGTTGGGGCGGCCCTCGGCGTCGGAGGCGCCGATGACGGCGACGGACTCGGGGCGGAAGAACCGGTCCAGGTCCGGCACGTCGGCGCGCAGCGGCCGCCCGCTGACGTCGACGGGGGCGGCGGCCGGGTCGGTGCCTTCCGCGGCGGGGGCCGCCGTGGAGTGGACGGCGGTCCTGGGGGTCTCCCCGCAGGCCTCGACCCGGGCGCGGAAGTGAGTGGTGAGGGTGCCGTGAGTAGATCCAAGCATCGTTCCGCCCGCTTCCCGCTCGATGACTGCCTCGGTGACCGCCAAATAACTGACGCATGGTCAGGTTACTGAACTGACGGGCCGTCAGGAACAGGGCTGCGCAGGAAAGCTGGTGCGTGGGTTTGGTGAAGGCGCCCGGGGCCGCCCCGGGGCGCGGCTCAGGAGCGACGTTCAGGAGCGCGGCTCGGGAAGGCGCCGGGGGAGGGTTTTGGCTATCTTCTCGGCGTCCAGGGCCAGCTCTCGCAGCATTCCACTGATGGGATTCGTGAAACCGGTGAAATACAGCCCCGGGGCCGAATCCGGTGTGCGGGAGCCGCGCGCGAGCGGGCGGCCGCGCCCGTCGAGCACGCCGAGATGGCCGACCAGGCCTTCCAGGCCGCGGCGGTAGCCGGTGGCCGCGATCACCACGTCCGGGGCGATCCGGGAGCCGTCCGCGAGGACCACCTCGGCGCCGTCGAAGGACTCGACCGCGGCGACGGGTACGACCCTGCGCGCGCGGACCGCGGCGATCAGGCCGACGTCCTGCACCGGGATCGCGCCCTCGCGGACCCGGCTGTAGAGGCCGGTGGCGGGGCGGGGGAGCCCGTACGGCGACAGGTCCGGTACGGACGCCTTCGCGACGAGGGCGCCGAGCCGGTCCACCAGGCGTACGGGGAGGCGGCGGACCAGGATGCCGGTGCGCTGGGCGGGCCAGCCGGCGGTGGAGCGGCGGACGATGTGGGGGGCGGTGCGGACGGCGAGGCGGACGGTTTTGGCCCGGGTGGGGGTGAGGGCGGGGGTCTTGTCCTTGGTCCTGCTCATTGTCCCGCGCTTGGCCTTGCCGTGCCGGTCCTCGGTGAGGTCCACGGCGATCTCGGCGCCGGTGTTGCCCGCGCCGACGACGAGGACGTCGAGGCCCGCGTAGGGGGCGGCCGAGCGGTACTCGCTCGCGTGCAGCAGGCGCCCGGTGTACGTGTCCCGGCCCGGCCAGTCGGGGAGCGCCGGGGTGTGGTTGAAGCCGGTGGCGACGACCACGGCGGCGGCGGCCAGCTCGCGGCCGCCGGTGGCGTGGAGGGTCCAGCCGGGGGTGGGCCGGTCGGCGCGGGTGCGGCGGCGGGTGCTCGTGGCGGTGCCGGGGTCGCCATCGGTGCTGGTGCTGGTGCTGGTGCTGGTGTCGGTGGCGCGGTCGATGCGGGTGACCTCGACGCCGGTGATGATTTCCAGCTCGTGGTGCTCGGCGTACTTCTCCAGGTAGCGCACCACGTCGTCCCGCGAGAGCCAGCGTCCGAAGCGGCGCGGTATGCGCAGGCCGGGGAGGGCGGAGAGGCGGCGCGTGGTGTGCAGGTGGAGGCGGTCGTAGTGGCGCCGCCAGGAGTCACCGACCCGGTCCGACTTCTCGATCACCACGGCCCGGACGCCCCGGGCGCGCAGTGCGGCGGCGACGGCGAGGCCACCGGGCCCGGCGCCGATCACGTAGACGGGGCGGGGCTGGGTCGTCATGTCGGGCTGTGCGGGCACTCCAGGCATGAGGTGTGAGCGTATCGCCGGGTGGGGCCGGTGGGTCTCGGACGAGGAGGGAATCGGTTGCGGATCGGTCACGGAGGGTGGGTGGGGCGGTCGGCGGGACGCGGTCGCGGCCTTGCCGGGACGTGGCGGGGGCATTGCCGGGGCGCGGGCTGTGTGCGGGCTCTTGCGGGAAGGCGGCGCATCCGGTGAACTGACGTACCGTCAGATAGAGCCGGTTGAGGGTGGAGGGGTGCCGCATGCAGAGCGTCTGGCTCAGTGGGGCCGAATGGCTCGCCGTGCTTCGGATCGGCCTCGGCCTGTGGTGGCTGGAGAGCTGGCGGCACAAGGACAAGAAGGGCTGGTTCGAGCGCGGGACGGGCATCGCCTGGGCGGCGGACGTCGCGGGCAAGCACCGCTGGGGGTTCGTCCGGGGCGGCTTCGACGCGGTGGTGAAACCCCGGCCCAAGGTGATGGCGTACATCGTCGTCTACGCCGAACTCGCCCTGGGGCTGGGTCTGGTCGCCGGATTCCTGACGCCCGTCGCACTGATCGCGGGGCTGCTGCTGAACCTGCTGTACCTGGTACTGATGATCCACGACTGGGCGGAGCAGGGGCAGAACGCCATGATGGCGCTCATCTCGTTCGTCGCGCTGGTGACGATGAGCTGGCAGGTCTGGTCCTTCGACGCGGCGATCGGACTGTTCCTGTGAGCGAGGTGCGTGCGGTGAGTGCCGTCCGTTTCGATCTGCCCGAGCCCGACGCGTTCACGCGGCCCTACTGGGACGCGGCGGCCGACGGGCGGCTGCTGCTGCGGCACTGCGCCGACTGCGGCCGGACCCACCACTACCCGCGCGAGTTCTGCCCGCACTGCTGGGCGGGCGAGGAGCGGGTGACCTGGGAGCCCGCGAGCGGGCGGGCGACCCTCTACACCTGGTCCGTGGTGTACCGGAACGACCTGCCGCCCTTCGGCGCCCGGGTTCCGTACGTCGCCGCCGTCGTCGACCTCGCGGAGGGGCCCCGGATGATGACCGAGGTCATCGGCTGCGCGGCGGACGACCTGCGGATCGGGATGCCGCTGGAGGTTGCCTTCCGGGCGGAGGGGGAGGGGCCGGCGGCGGTCGCGGTGGCGGTGTTCCGGCCCGTGGCTTAAGCACGGCTCAAGCGCCCGGCCGGGGCGCGCCGTGGCGGTGGAGGACGATCAGGAGCCGCCACGCGTCGGTCGCCAGGGCCTCCGGGGGGCCGGTCAGCAGGCCGTGCACCCAGTCCGCGAGGACTCCGGTGAAGGTCGCCGCGACCGCGGAGGCGATCAGCTCGGGGGCGGCGCCGCCCGCAGCCGTACGTTCGGCCACGCTGCGCTCGCGCAGTTCCCGGTGCAGGGTGTCGCCGAGCGGGCCACCGCCTCCGGGGTGCAGCAGCGTGCGGTACAGGTCGGCGCGCACCTCCGTGGCCACGCTCGCGAAGAACGCGGTCAGGGCGGGCGGCGGGGCGGCCGGGTCGGGGGTCCCGCGCCAGGAGTGCAGCGCCTCGACCGCCTCCCGTACCGTCTCGGCGCACGCGTCCACGGCCAGGTCCGCGACGTCGGTGTAGTGCAGGTAGAACGTGGCCCGGGCGACCCCGGCCCGCCGGACCAGCATCGCCACCGAGATCTCCCGCAGCGGCCGCTCGGCGCACTCCGCGAGCAGTGCCTCGTGCAGCCGTTCCCGGGTCCGGGCGGTCCGGGGGTCCCCGGCGGGCCGCGGGCTCATCAGGCCGCCTGCCCGGCGACGAGGACGGCGGCCAGGGCGAGCGCGCCCGGGAGGGCCTGGGCGAGCAGGATGCGGCGGTTGGCGGTGAGGCCGCCGTACACCCCCGCGATGACCACGCAGGCGAGGAAGAAGACCTGCACCCGGTAGCCGGTGGGGTCGGCCGCGATCAGGCCCCAGACCAGGCCGGCGGCGAGGAAGCCGTTGTAGAGGCCCTGGTTGGCGGCCAGGGGGGCGGTCGCCTTGGCCATGGCGGCGTCGAAGCCGGACAGGCCGCGGCCCGGGGCCCGCTCCCACAGGAACATCTCCAGCACCAGGATGTAGGTGTGCAGCAGTGCGACGAGCCCGACGAGCACCTGCGCGGTGACGTGCATGATCCGTCCCCTTTCCATTTATGGACAGGTGTCCAGAGTAAATGGACAGCTGTCCACTGTCTACCGGGGTGGTATCAGGGCCAGAGCAGCTCGCGCGTCCAGTCCCCGGCGGCGGTGCGGCGGTACCGCAGCCGGACGTGGCGGCGCTCGGCGTCGCCCTGGAAGAACTCGACCTCGTCGGCTTCGAGCACGTACCGCGTCCAGGTCGGCGCCGGGGCGTCCGGCTCCGCCGCGGCCCGTGCCCACGCGTCGGCCGAGGCCCGCGCCAGCTCGTCCAGGGAGCCGAGCACCTCGCTCTGGTGCCCGGTGAGCGCGGCGGCGAGCGCGCCGCGGGAGCGTACGGAGAGGTCCGCGCGGCTCTCGGCGGCGCCTGCGGCGCTCACGCGGCCGCGGATGCGGATCTGGCGTGCGACGGCGGGCCAGTAGAAACCGAGGGCGGCCTCGGGGTGGGCCGCGAGCTGGCGGCCCTTGGCGCTGGTGGAGTGCGAGGCGAAGTGCCAGCCGGCGGGGTCGGCGTCGTGCAGCATCACGGTCCGCGCGTCGGGGCGGCCGTCGGTGTCGACGGTGGCCAGCGTCATGGTGTGCGGTTCCGGCTGCCCGGCCTTGGCGGCGGCCGTGAACCAGTCGTGGAAGAGGGGGAGGGGGGTGGTGGGGGCGGTGTCCGGGGCGAAGGCGGGGAGGGTGGGCGTGTCCCATACGCGGAGGGAGCGGAGGGTAGCGGTGAACTCTTCTTGGGTCGTCATGCGGATATGGAAGCAGGGGCGGGTGGGGGTGGGGGTGTCCCGTTGCTTCCCTCCGGGGGCGCCTCAAACGCCGGCGGGGCGGGAAGTGGCTCGCCTCGGGCGTCGGCGCGGGTGGGGCTGGGGCGGTGTCCTGGTGGTCAGCGGCCCAGGATGAGGGTGCCCGATGAGCAGAACCAGCCTCCTGTGCCCGATGCCAGGGCTATTTCCGGGAGGCGGTTGCCCGGTTTGTGGACCTGGCCCGGGCCCGCCTCGCCGCGTAGTTGGCGGACCGCTTCGACCAGGAGGAAGAGGCCGCGCATGCCGGGGTGGCAGGCGGAGAGGCCGCCGCCGTCGGTGTTGACCGGGAGTTCGCCGTCCCGCAGCAGGCGGCCCTTCTCCACGAAGGCACCGCCCTCGCCCTTCGCGCAGAAGCCCAGGTCCTCCAGCGTGACCAGGGTCATGTAGGTGAAGGCGTCGTAGATTTCGGCGACGTCGACGTCCGCCGGGGTCACCCCCGCGCGCTCGAAGGCCAGCCGCCCCGAGACCGCCGCCGGGGAGACCGTGAAGTCGTCCCACTCCGACATCGTGGTGTGCGAGACGGCCGTCCCGGTACCGAGGACCCACACCGGCGCCTTCGCCGTGTCCGGTACGAGGTCCTCCGCCACCAGCAGCACCGCGCAGCCGCCGTCCGAGCGGATGCAGCAGTGCAGCTTCGTGAAGGGGTCCGCGATCATGTCGCCGGCGAGCACCTCCTCGACGGTGATCGGGTCGCGGAACATCGCGTCCGGGTTGGTCGCGGCGTTCGCGCGGGCCTGGACGGCGACCGAGGCCAGTTGCTCCAGGGTGGTTCCGTACTCGTGCATGTGGCGCCGGGCCGCCATCGCGTACTTGGCGACCAGTGTGTGCCCGTACGGCACCTCGAACTGGAGGGGTCCGCGCGCACCGAAGGAGAGGTTCGAGGTGCGCCGCCGCGCCTTGATGTCGGCGCGGGCCGTGGATCCGTAGACGAGGAGTACGGCGTTCGCGTGGCCCGCGGCGATGGCGTCGGCGGCGTGGGCCGCCATGACCTCCCAGGTCGAGCCGCCGACCGAGGTGGAGTCCACCCAGGTGGGGCGCAGGCCCAGGTACTCGGCGACCTCGACCGGCGCCAGGATGCCGAGGCCGGCCGAGGCGAAGCCGTCGATCACCGAGCGGTCCAGCCCGGAGTCGGCCAGCGCGCGGCGGGCCGCCTGGGCGTGCAGGGCGTACGGGGTGGGGCCGTCCACCCGCCCGCAGTCCGAGAGGGCGACGCCGGCGACCGCGACCCTGCGGCGGGGCGCGGAGGTGGCTGCGGAGACAGCTAGGGGTCCGGGCATGGACTGACGGTACAACTGACGGCACGTCAGTTTCTAGTGGGTGCCGCGCGTGCCGCCCCTCTGGGCATCTGCCCTCCCCCGGCCTAATATGACGGCCCGTCAGATCTGGGGAGGAGCCCGACGATGGACGCCGCCTTCACCGCGGAGCAGGAAGAGATACGCCGCACCCTGCGCGAAATCCTGGGCAAACGCTGCGGTCCGGACGAGGTCAAGGCCGCCGTCCGCACCGACGCCGGATACGACCCGGAGCTGTGGCAGCAGCTCGCCCGGCAGCTCGGGCTGCCCGGGATCGCCGTCGCCGAGGAGTACGGGGGCGTCGGATGCGCCCCCGCCGACCTGGTCCTGGCCTGCGAGGAGACCGGGCGGGCGCTGCTGCCCTCGCCGCTGCTGGCCACCGCCGTGCTCGCCGCGCCGCTGGTCACCGCGCTGGGCAGCCCGGCCCAGCGGTCCGCCCTGCTGCCCGGCTTCGCCGCGGGCACGCTCACCGCCGCCCTCGCCGTGCCCGGCGCCGCGCTGTCCACCGCCCTCGGGCTCACCGGCGAGAACACCGCCGGCGAGTGGGCGGGCGGCGGCCGGGCCGGGGGAGTGCAGGCCCGCCGCCCCGAGGGGGAGGAGGGCTGGCGCCTGTACGGGGAAGCCGATCAGGTGCTCGACGGGCACAGCGCGGGCGTGCTGCTGGTCGCCGCCCACACGGGGGGCTTCGCGCGCAGCCGCGTCCTGCTGTTCCTCGTACGGCCGGACGCGCCCGGGCTCGTACGCTCGCGGCAAACCGCACTCGACGAGACCCGGCCGCAGGCCCGCGTCCAACTGCGCGACACTCCGGCCGAGTTGCTCTGCGAGGCGGCCGGGGAGGCGGGCGGCGAGGACGCGGACATCGCGGAGGCGCTGGCCGCCACCGGGCGCGGCGCGGCCGCGGTGCTCGCCGCCGAGGCGGTCGGCGCGGCCGCGCAGGCGCTCGCGCGCACCGTGGACTACGTGCGCCAGCGCGAGCAGTTCGGCCGGGCCGTCGGATCGTTCCAGGCGGTCAAGCACCGGCTGGCGGACCTGTACGTCCGGGTGCAGGCCGCCCGGTCGGCCGCCTACTACGCCGCCTGGGACCCGCAACAGGGCGGGCTCGCGCTCGCCCAGGCCCTGGAGGCGCTCCGGGTGACCGCGGGGGAGGCCATCCAGCTGCACGGCGGGATCGGCTTCACCTGGGAGCACGACGCCCACCTGTACTTCAAGCGCGCGGCGGCCGACGAGCTGCTCTTCGGGCCGGTCCACCGGCTGCGCGCGCACGCCGCCGACCGGGCGGGCCTCTTCACCCCGCGGGACACGGCACCGGGCCGGGCACCGCACGACGAAAGGGTGGCCGTCTGATGGCTCCGGCTCCCGGCGTCAAGCTGATGCAGAAGGTCTCCTCGACCCTGCTGTTCGCCAAGATCGCACCGCACTTCATCCCCGCCATGGACAAGGCGGTGCACAAACTGACCCGCGGCAAGGTGATCCTGAGCGCCCAGATGCTGCCCGGCGTGATCCTCACCGCGAAGGGCGCCAAGACGGGCGAGCCGCGCACCACCCCGCTCGCGTGCATGCCGGAGCAGGACGGGGCGAGCTGGGTCCTCATCGGGTCGAACTTCGGCCGCCCCGGCCATCCGGCCTGGACGGGGAACCTGATCAAACACCCGGACGCCGACGTCAGCTGGAAGGGCCAGGACATCGCCGTACGGGCCAGGCTGCTCCAGGGCGAGGAGCGCGCGGTGGCGTGGCAGGCGGCGCTGAAGTTCTGGCCGCCGTACGCGGCGTACCAGGCGCGCGTCGAGCGCGAGATCCGGCTGTTCCGGCTGGAGCGTCGCTGATCGGGCCGGAAGGGGCGGAAGGGCCGGAAGGGGCGGAAAGGGTGGAGTCGGCACCGCTGATCGTGGTGTCGGTGTCGGTGTCGGTGTCGGTGTCGGTGCCGGTGCCGGTGCCGGTGCCGGTACCAGTGCCGGTGCCGGTGTTCCTGCGGATGCCGGTGGTGGCACGCGCGCAATGACCGCCGGGGCGGCGGACCCCTGGGGGTCCGCCGTTACCGGGTGGGCTTCTTGCCGGTGATGCCGAGGTGGACGAGCAGCGCCAGGTTCGGCTTCAGCTCGGCCTGCTTCACGCCCCAGGTCTGGAACCCCTTCTGGTGCGAGGCCACCGCGGCGAGCATCGCGACCAGGGAACCGGCCATCGCGGCAGGGCTGACGTCCTTGTCGACCTTGCCCTTCGCCTGGAGCTCCTTCACCGATTCGGTGAGGGAGTTGGTGACCGAGTTCAGGATCTTCATGCGGATCTTGTAGAAGCGCTTGTCGCCCTCGGCCGCGCCGAGGTCGACGACCCGCAGGATCGCGTCGTTGCGCCGCCAGAAGTCCAGGAAGCCCTCGACGAGTTCCTCCGCGGCGGCCCAGCCGGCCTTGCCGACCCAGGCCCGGCCCTCGACGAGCGCGGTCAACTGCGCTCCTTCGTCGGCCATTTGCTCGGCGATCTCCAGGACGGCTCCCTCGACGTCCGGGAAGTACTGGTAGAAGGTCGCGGGCGAGGTGCCGGCCTTGCGGGCGACGTCGATCACCTTGACGTCGCGGTACGGCGAGGAGCTGAGCATCTCGCTGAGGCAGTCGAGCAGCTTCTGCCGCGTCGCCTGGCCGCGCCGACCGGCCACGCGGCCGTCGACGGTGCGTACTTGTCCTGTCATGCCGTCAGCTTACCGAGGGGTGATCGGCGCGCGATTCGGCCGCCTGCAAATGGGGTTACGGGGTACCTGGCCTGCGCCTACCGCGCCCGGTGGGCGGAATCCGGCCGCGCCCCTGCCGCGTCCCCCGAATAGTCTTGTCAACAGGCTGTGGACAAGATGCCGGGGGGATCATGGCCCGAAGGGCAGACTGCCGCATGTAGTGCGACACGCACGAGACCGTACGGCACCGCATGAAAACGGAAGGAAGAGGGCCCATGGCCGCATTCTCGGAGGGCACGCCCTGCTGGGTGGACGCCTCCCTTCCGGACGTCGAGGCGGGCAAGCGCTTCTACGGCGAACTCTTCGGGTGGACCTTCGGGGACAGCGCGGGCGCGCGCTACGGGCACTACACGCAGGCCTACCACCGGGGCCGCAACGTCGCCGCGCTCGCGCCGAAGCCCGACGGCCGCATGCCCACCGTCTGGGGCGTCTACCTCCACACCGCCGACGCCTACGCCGCCGCCGCCCGGATCCGCGCGGCGGGCGGCCAGCTGGTGACGGACCCGGTCCCCGTGGGCCCGTACGGCACGGCCGCGCTGGCCGCCGACCCCGGCGGCGCGGTCTTCGGGCTCTGGCAGCCCGGCACCCACGACGGCTTCGAGGTCCAGCAGGAGCCGTACACGTACTGCTGGAGCGAGCTGTACACGCGGGCCAAGGACGCCGTGGACGTCTTCTACGCGAACGTCTTCGGTTACGTCCCCCAGGACCAGGACGACGCGGGCACCGACTACCGCACCTGGTCCCCGCCCGGCAGCGTGCCCGGCCCGGCCACCGCCGTCATCGGGCGCAGCCTGATCACCGACGCCTTCCCGGAGGCCATGCCCGCGCACTTCCTGGTGTACTTCGCGGTCCCGGACTGCGACGAGGCGGCGCTGACCGTACGCCGTCTGGGTGGCCGGATCACCGCCGATCCCTTCGATACGCCGTACGGCCGGGTCGCGGTCGTCGCCGACAACCAGGGCGCCGTCTTCGCCCTCCTCGCGGAGTCGGGGACAGGGGCCTGACGCGAGCCCGGCGCGAAATGTGACGCAGCCGCTGCCGGAGCCTCGGCGGAGCCAGGGTCCGGACCCGGCGCGGGCCTGACAGAATCGGGTGTGCGCGACCCTCGGGCGGTGTCCGGGAGTGAGACGCTGCACGGGGCCGGCGGGGACGCCGGCGGATACGGGCCGTCGAAGGTCCGTACGGGGAGGTGTGAGGCGAGTGGTGGAGCAGCTGACGCAGCACGACCCGAGACGGATCGGCCCCTTCGAGGTGCTGGGACGGCTCGGCGCCGGCGGCATGGGGCTGGTCTATCTCGCACGGTCGGCGTCCGGACGCAGGGTCGCGATCAAGACGGTGCGCACCGAACTCGCCGAGGACCAGCTCTTCCGGGTGCGTTTCACCCGCGAGGTCGAGGCCGCGCGGGCCGTGTCCGGTTTCTACACCGCGGCCGTGGTCGACGCCGACCCGCGGGCCGCCGTGCCGTGGCTGGCCACCGCCTACGTACCGGCGCCCTCCTTGGAGGAGATCGTCAACGAGTGCGGGCCGATGCCCGCCCAGGCCGTCCGGTGGCTCGCCGCCGGGATCGCCGAGGCGCTCCAGTCCATCCACGGGGCGGGCCTGGTCCACCGCGACCTGAAGCCGTCCAACGTGCTGGTGGTCGAGGACGGGCCGCGCGTGATCGACTTCGGCATCGCCAGCGGGGTCTCGAACACCCGCCTGACCATGACGAACGTCGCCGTCGGCACCCCCGCCTACATGTCGCCCGAGCAGGCCAAGGACTCGCGGAGCGTCAAGGGCGCCAGCGACGTCTTCTCGCTCGGGTCCACCCTGGTCTTCGCCGCCACCGGCCATCCGCCGTACCACGGCGCCAATCCGGTCGAGACGGTCTTCATGCTGCTGCGCGAGGGCCCGAACCTGGACGGGCTGCCGGACGAGCTGCGGCCGCTGATCGACTCGTGCATGCAGATGGACGCGCTGAACCGGCCGACCCCGGCCGACCTCCAGGCGCAGCTGGCCCCGCACCTCTTCGCGGTGGGCGAGGTCGGCGACGACAGCGGTACGGCCTCGGCCTGGCTGCCCACGCGGGCGGTGGCGATGATCGAGACCCGGCGGGCGGTGGGGCACCGGACGCCCGGCTCGGGTGCGAACGCCGCGCGGCCGGGTGCGGGCGCGGCCGCGGGCGGCGGTGCGGTGGCGGGCGCGCGGGACGCCTCGGGCCGCAGCGCCGGTACGCACCAGCGCCGGCCCACCCCGCCGCGCGGTTCCGACCCCTGGGCCGATCCCCGGACCGGGCAGGCGCCGCCGCGGCCGCAGCATCCGCCGATGGCGCCGCTGCCGGGCGAGCCGGTGCGCCTGGGCGGTTCCCCGGTACCGATCGGGCCCGGGCCGCGGGTGTCCGTCGCGGCGCTCGCCGGGCCGTCCGGCGCCTTGGCCCCGGCGGCCTCCGACTCGGCGACGGGCTGGGTCCGGCCGCCGAGCGGCTCCGCGGCCTCGTCCGCCGTGTCCGTACCGCCCTCCAGGCCGTCCTCCGGCGGGCTCCCGGACACCGCCGGGGTGCCGCGGCCGGGCGCGGCCCCGGACAGCGGCCGCTGGCGGCCGTGGCGCTTCCGCATGTCCAACGAGGTCTGGGGCACCCCGACCGTCGCGGGCGAGCTGCTGTACGTCACCTCCTTCGAGGTGCACGCCCTGGACGTGGCGAGCGGCCGCCGCCAGTTCAAGACCCGGGACGTCGCCTGGTCCATGGCCGTCTCGGACGGCCGCATCCACGCCTCCGACGGCCCTTCCCTCTACGCGCTGGACGCCACCGAGGGCTCCGAGCGCTGGCGGCTGTCCACCGACTCCTGGGTGTACGCGCTGCGCGCCGACCGGGGCACCGTGATCACCGCCACGCGCGGGGGCGGCGTACAGGCCTGGGAGGCCGCCAACGGCCAGAAGCTGTGGGAGCTGACCGGCGCCCAGACCGACTTCGAGACCCCGGAGGCGGCCCCGGCGCTGCACGACGGCACGGTGTACGTCTGGCAGGACGCGCGGCTGCGCGCGCTGGACGCCCGTACCGGCCGTGAGGCCTGGTCGTACCCCGTGGGCGACGCGGCGTCCTGCGGGAACGTCCCCGTCCGGGTCACCCCGGCCGCCGACGGCAACGTGTACGTCGCGGCCGGTTCCCGGGTGCTGTCGGTGGACCGCGCCTCGGGCCGGGTCCGCTGGCACTTCGAGGCCCCCGCGGTCTTCATGGCCCCGCCCGCCTTCGCGCCGGGGCCCGCGGTGACGGGCGGCGGGGTGTACCTGGTGGACTACCTGGGCACCGTGTACGCGCTCGACGCCACCAGCGGCGCGGACCGCTGGCGGATCGCCACCGAGCCGCGCCAGTCCCCGGACCCGGTGATCGTCGCCCACGGCAACGTCCACCTGGGCGCGGGCAGCGCGCTCTACACCCTGGATGCGGTCACCGGCACCCCGAAGTGGCGCTTCGCGGCGGGCGGCGAGATCACCGGCTCCCCGGCGGTCGCGGACGGCCGGGTGCACTTCGGTTCGGCGGACCACTGCCTGTACACGCTGGACGCGGCGGGCGGTCAGCTGCGCTGGAAGCTGGCCACCGGCGGGGAGATCACCGGCTCGCCGGTGGCGGAGGCGGGCGTGGTGTACGCGTGCAGCAAGGACCGGTGCGTGTACGCCCTGGACGCGGCGAAGGGGACGGGTACGCGAACGGGCGGCTGACCTGCACGGGTGAGCCACTGCGGCCCCGCCGGGTCGCGCGGCGCACCGGGAGTGACAGGATGGACCCCATGAGCAACGTTTACTTCGACATCAACATCAACGGCGAGGCCGCCGGCCGCATCGTCTTCAACCTCTTCGACGAGGTCGTCCCGAAGACCACGAAGAACTTCCGCGAGCTGGCCACCGGCGAGCACGGCTACGGCTACGCGGGCTCGGGCTTCCACCGCGTCATCCCGCAGTTCATGCTCCAGGGCGGTGACTTCACCCGTGGTGACGGCACCGGCGGCAAGAGCATCTACGGCGAGAAGTTCGAGGACGAGAACTTCAAGCTGAAGCACGACCGCCCGTTCCTGCTGTCGATGGCGAACGCCGGCCGCAACACCAACGGCTCGCAGTTCTTCATCACGACGGTCCTCACCCCGTGGCTCGACGGCAAGCACGTCGTCTTCGGCGAGGTCGTCGAGGGCTCCGAGCTGGTCCAGAAGATCGAGTCCCTGGGCTCCCAGTCCGGCGCCACCCGCGCCAAGATCGAGATCGCCGCGTCCGGCGTCGTCGAGAAGTAAGCAGTCCCCCGGGGCGCACCACGCCCCAGGCACGCCGGCCCCGCCCCCTCAGGGAGCGGGGCCGCCGCCATGTCCGGACGGGGGACGCGGCGGCACGCCCTCGTGGCGGGGTCAGTGGCCGTTGCCCGGTGGGGGTGGGGGCCAGGGGGTGTTCGGGTGGGTCGGGGGCGGGTATTCGGCCGGTGCGGTGGGGGTGTCGTACCGCGGCGGGGGTTCGTCGGCCGGGGGGCGGCGGTCGTGGCGGGGGCGGCGGCGGGGGCGGCCGCGCATGATCGCCGCGGCCAGGATCAGGAGGGCGCCGCCGCCGAAGGCGCCGGCCACGCCCGGGCCGAGGCCCTCGCCGTCGCCGCCGACCGTGAGGCTGCCCCCGGCCTGGCCCTGGCGGACCATCCACAGGACCGTGAAGCCGATGACCAGTACCCCGGCCACCGCCATCAGGACGCGTGAGCGCAGCACGATCGCGATCAGGGTGAGCAGGGCCGCCACGAGGAACGGCAGCAGGAGCGAGGTCATGACCCCGGACTTGCCCGTGGTGTCGATGCCGGAGCCGGAGAAGAGGTCGCCGAGGCGGTAGTCGCGCCCGTGCCTGCCGTCGTACCAGGCGCGGAAGGGGCTCCAGACGGCTGCCGTCGCTCCGATGAGGCCCAGCAGGGAACCGATTGCGTTGCGGATCAAGGTCCGGCCCTCCGGAGAGTGGGATCTTGGGCCCGACGCTACGCCCGGCACCCGCCCCCCGCATGCGGGCGAACCGCCCCGGCGGCGTCAGCCCGCGCCGAAGACCCGTACGTCCGGCGGCCCGTCGAGCAGCCCGGCCGAGCGGGCCAGGGCCGCCGCCAGGTGGGGGGAGGCCAGGTGGGCCTCCCAGGAGACCGCGTCCGCCCACTCCTCCACCACGACCCAGGTGCCCGGGGCGAGCGGGTCCTCGTACGGGCGGTACGAGCGGTTGCCCGGCTCGCTCCGGGTGGGGGCGACGAGCGCGAGCGCCTGGTCCCGGACCGCCGCCTCCCGGCCGGGCAGGGCCCGCAGGCGGGCCAGCGCGGTCACCCCCGGCGCCCCCGTGGCGGTCATCGGGCCGCCGCCATCTTCTGCTTCAGCGCGGTCAGCAGGTCGCGCAGCAGGGCGATGCTGGTCTCGTCGGTCAGGTTGCCGTGTGCGTCGAAGCGCTCGTACGACCGGAAGAGGTGGACCTCGGGCTTCACGACCACGTCGCTGTCCGTCCACACGAACGACTGGCGCAGGGCGAGCTGCGCGCGCACCGTGCCGAAGTTCGTCGGCGCCGCGCCCATGATCGCGACCGGCTTGCGCAGCAGCGGCAGGCCTTCCTCGCGCGTCCAGTCGGTGCTGACCCAGTCCAGCGCGTTCTTCAGGGTGCCGGGGACCGAGTAGTTGAACTCGGGCGTCGCGATCAGCAGGCCGTCCGCCTCCGTGATCCGGCGGCGGAGGTCGGCGACGACGGCCGGGCGGTCGGCCGGGGTGTCGAGGTCCTGGTCGTAGGGCGGGATCTCGCGCAGGCCGTCGTAGATCTCGAGGGCCAGGCCGCCCGGCTGGTGCTTGCGGGCGGCCCGCAGCAGCGCCGTGTTGTGCGAATCGGCGCGCAGGCTGCCGGAGATGGCGAGGACCTTGAACTCGGCCGCGTGCTCGGTGGTGTGCTCCGTGGTGGTCATGGCGAGGACACTAAACCGTTCAGTTCAGTCTGGCAACTACACCGTTTGGTTTAGTTGGCGGTAGGGTAGCGGCATGAACGACGACAGCGGTTACGACGAGTACGGGATCCCCGTCATCCCGGAAGCCGTCAGCTCCTCCCAGGCCAAGCGCCGCGCCATCACCGACGCGGCCATCGCGGAGTTCCTGGCCGGCGGGTACAGCGCGGCCTCGGTCGATGCCATCGCCTCCCGCGCCGCCGTCTCCAAGCCGACCGTCTACAAGCACTTCGGCAGCAAGGAGCGCCTCTTCCTCGCCGTCATCGGGGGCGTCCTCAACAACGCCTACGCCGACCTCCAGCCCTGCGGCGCGACGGTCACCGAAGCCGCGGACCTGCGGGCCGCGCTCGTGCGGGTACAGGCCGACTGGGCGCGGCTCCAGCTCTCCGACGGGCTGCTGTCGCTGCGCCGCCTGGTCATCGGCGAGGTCGAGCGCTTCCCGCAGCTCGGCCGCCTCTGGTACCGGCGCGGCTACGCGGCCATGAACGCCCCGCTCGTGGACGCCGTACGCGAACTCGACGCGCGGGGGCGGCTCGTCGTCCCCGACGTCGAACGGGCCGTCACGCAGCTCGTCGCGGTCACCGTCTCCGTCCCGCAGCTCGCCAAGACCTTCGATCCGGGGTACGCGCTCACGGACGCGGAGTTGGTGGCGCTGGTGACGGACGGGGTGGACATGTTCCTGGCCCGGTACGCGGTGGCGGTGTAGGACGCGCGGGGGGCCGGGCGGGGGGCTGGTACCGTGACGCGCCGTTGTCCAGGGGGAGGGATCGTGCCGTGGTGGCTCGTCGTTTGAGATTCGGGGCCGTCCTGGTCGCCGTCGTGTTCGCGCTGACCGGGTTCTCGAGCGGGAAGCACAAGAGCGGTGGCGGGCACGGGTGTTCCAGCTCGAAGTCCACCCACCGGACCAGCACCACCGGCGGGACCAGCAGCGGCAGCAGCAGTAGCGGCAGCTCCGGTTCGCGCGGCACGTCGTCGCCCACGCCCACGCCCACGCCGACCAAGTCCGGGCCGCCCGCCCACGCCGTCGTCGTCAGCTGCGCCGGACCCTCCTCGGCCACCGCCACCGTCCGGGTGACCTCCGACGTCGACGTGACGCGTACGGTCACGGTCCCCGTCGTCTCCGAGGGCGCGACCAACGACTACGGCTCCACCACCGTCACCCTCAAGGCCCGGGAGACCCGCACCGTCACCGTGCGGATGGGCACTCCGGGCGACGCGGCGAGCGTCCGCACCTGCCGCGTCGGCACGATCTCCTAGCGCCGCGGCCGGATCCCGGATCCCGGGTGGCCGCCATCGGCCCTCTCACCCGACCTGCCACAGCCACACCGTGTCGTTGCTCCCGCCGCTCGTGCCGCTGCTGCACCCCGCGGCCAGCCATTTCCCGTCCGGGCTGAAGGCCAGCGCCTCGACGGAGGAGCCGGGTTCGTGGGTCGCGGTGGAGGTGCCGGAGGTGGTGGACCAGACGATCACCCTGCCGTCCCGGTCGCCACTGGCCAGCCGGCGACCGTCCGGGTGGAAGGCGACCACCTGGACGGTGGAGTCGTGCCCTTGCAGGGTGGCGACGTCCCGCCGGGTGGCGGTGTTCCACAGGAGTACCCCGTCGCTCTGGCCCCCGAAGGCCAGGAGCTGCCCGTCGGGGCTGAAGACCGCCCTGGTCCCGACGTTGGCGTCGAGCGTGGCCAGGACGGTGTCGGCCGAACCGTTTCGCAGTTGGACCGGCGATCCGGCGACGAGCATGGACCCGTCCGCGCTGTAGACGGCCGAGCCGTTCTTGATGTCCTGGCGCAGGGCGAGCCGGGATCCGGAACCGGTGTCCCACAGATACAGGCCCCGGCCGCTGGTGGCGGCCAGCGTCTTCCCGTCGGGGCTGAGCCCCAGGGCGTGTACGAACCCGTCCTGGAGCTCGCCCGTGGTCTCTCCGGTGAACGTCCCGACCGTGCGGCCCGTGGCGACGTCCCACTTCAGGATCTTGTGCTCCTCCGCCCGGTAGAGCGTCGTGAGGTCCCGGCTGAAGACCAGCGGCTGGGTGTACTGGGCGACGCTGATCCGGGTGGTGCTGCTCTCCTTGCCGGGCAGCGACCAGCGCCAGATTTCGCCGCTCCCCCCGACGGCGGCCAGCGTCTTGCCGTCCGGGCTGAAGGCCACCTCGTACGCGCTGCTCGGGCCGTCGAGGGCGTCACCCTCCCGCAGCAGTAGGTAGGCGGGGACCCCGACCGCGGCGACCGCGGCGACCGAGGCGCCGCCGATGAGCAGCGCGCGCCGTGAGGGCCCGCGGCGGCCCGGACCGGGTACGGGGACCGTCGGCCGTCCGGGTACGGGGCTGCCGGGGCCGGGGCCGGGGCCGCCGGGGCCGGGTACGGCGGCGCCGAGGACCGGCGTCGCGGGGCTCGGCGGCGGCGCGTGGGTCCGCGTCACCGCGGCGGCCAGTGCGCGCGGGTCCTGGCCGGGGAGCGGTTCCGGGCCCGCGCCCCGGGCCCGTTCCGTGGACGGCGGCCGCGGGGTCTGCGGTGCCTGCGGTGTCTGTGGTGTCTGTGGGGTCTGTCCGGAGGGGGCTGCCACCACGGTCGGTTCGTGGCGCGGCGGGTGGACCCGCGCCGCACCCGCGACGGCGGCCGCGAAACGGGCGGGCAGGCCCTCGACGGCGGGCCGGTCGGCCGGGTCCTTGGCCAGGCATGCGGTGAGGATGGCCCGGAGTTCGCCGTCGATCCCGTCGAGGGCGGGCGGTTCGTCCAGGATCCGCTGGACGACGGTCACCAGGGAGGGCGCGTCGAACGGGCCCCGGCCCGTCGCGGCGAAGGCGAGCACCGAGCCGAGGGCGAACACGTCGCTGGCGGGCCCGGCCCGGTCGGCGCGGATCTGCTCCGGCGACATGTAGGCGTAGGTCCCGATGACCGATCCGGTCGCGGTCAGCGAACTCGCGTCCACGGCCCGCGCGATGCCGAAGTCGATGATGCGCGGCCCGTCCTCGGCCACGATCACGTTGCCCGGCTTGAGATCCCGGTGGACCAGGCCGCACCGGTGGATCGCCGCGAGCCCCTCGGCGAGCCCCGCCCCGAGCCGCAGCGCCACCGCCGGACCGACCGGCCCGTGCTCGGCCACCGCGCGGTGGAGGGTGGGGCCCTGGATGAACGCGGTGACCAGCCACGGCGATTCGGCCCCCGGGTCCGCGTCCACGACCTGCGCCGTGTGGAACCCGCCGACCTGCCGCGCGGCCTCCACCTCCCGCGCGAACCGCTCCCGGAACTGCGCGGTGCCCGCCAGCTCCGCGCGGATCAGCTTCACCGCGACCTTGCGACCGCCCGGCGAGGTACCGAGGAAGACCTGGCCCATGCCGCCCTCGCCCAGCCGTCCCTCCAGGCGGTAGGGGCCGACCCACCGCGGATCGTGGGGCAACAACGCGTCCATGAGTACCGTCCGTTGAGGTTTTGGGTGTTGAGGTGTGGAGCTTTCGAGGCGAGGCGAGGCGAGGAGAGGCGCGGAGAGGCGCGGAGAGGCGAGGAGAGGAGAGGCGCGGAGAGGAGTGGTCGGTCAGGCGAGCTGCCAGAGCTGGATCGTGCTGTCCGACGGGCTGAAGGCCGCCGCGAGGGTCTTGCCGTCCGGGCTCAACGCCAGCGCGGAGAGCAGGGGAGCGGCGACCGACTCCTCGAGGTCGGCGGTGAGGGTCTGTGCGACCCGACCGGTCTTGAGGTCCCACAGGCTGATCGTGCCGCCCGTGGCGGCTCTGGCCTTGTCCTTGATGTCGTCGCCCGGCCCGAACCCGAAGCCGCCGCCCGCGATCATCGGGTGGCCCGGACGGTACGCGGCCTCCTCGAGGCGCCGGTGCGGCGAGGTGAGGGTGGTGGTGGGCCGCCCCGTCGCCCGGTCCCACAGATGGACGCCGGGCCCGGCGCCGCCGATGGTCTTTCCGTCCGGGCTGATCAGCACTCTGTCGAAGCGGAACTCGACGGAGTCGTCGGTGAATGTCCTGGGCTGTCCCCCGCCGTCGACCTCATAGAGCAGTACCTGCTGTCGGGAGGCGGTGGCGATCGCCTTGCCGTCCGGGGTGAACAGCACGCCGGACGGCTCGCCCGCTTCGATCTTCTTCAGGCGGCGTCCGCTCGCCAGGTCGAAGATCTGGAGCGTGCCTCCGCCGGCCGCGGCGAGGACCGCGCTGTCCGGACTGACCGCGAGGGAGTACGGGGTCGGGAGCGAGAGCGCCTCGAACCCGGAGAGCGCGGGCAGCGGCACCCAGGTCCGCGCATCCCAGCGCCGCAGCGTTCCGTTCTGGCAACTGCCCACCAGGGTCCGGCCGTCCGGGCTGAAGACCAGGCCGTAGACGTGCGGGGGCTCTCCCTCGAACTTGGTGATCGTGCGGCGGGTGACGGTGTCCCACAGCCACAGCTCACCGGCGGACCCACCGGCGGCCAGGGTGCGGCCGTCCGGGCTGAAGGCGAGACACTCGAGCGACTGGGGGTGCCCTTCGAGCCGGGCCACGGGCCGGGTCCGGTCCTGCTCCGACGCCGATCCCAGCCAGGAGTCCCGGAACAGATAGGCGGGTACGGCGGCTGCGGCGACCGCGGCGCCCATCCCGCCGAGGAGGACCGTACGGCGGGATGAGGCCCTTGCGGGGGCGGCAGCGGGAGCGGGGGCCGCTCCCGGCCAGCCGGGCGGCGCCGTGGCCTGCCGCGTCGGCAGAGCATGAAACTCCACGCCGGGCCCGGCACCGGGCGCGGCCCCGAAGGCACCGCCGGGCGCACCCGGCGCCCCGCCCCGCCCCCCGCCCGGTCCGGTGACCGAGAGCCGGGCCAGCACCTCGTCCATGCCGGGGCGCCGGGCCGGGTCCTTGGCGAGGCACGCCCCGACCAGCTCCCGCAAGGGCGCCGCCAGTCCGTCGAGTCGGGGCGACTCGGTGACGACCCGGTGCACGATGGCCGGTACGGTCGTCGCGTCGAAGGGGCTGCGGCCGGTCGCCGCGAACGCGAGCACCGAGCCGAAGGCGAACACGTCGCTGGCGGACGAGAGCGCCTCGCCCCGCATCTGCTCCGGTGACATGTAGGCGTAGGTCCCGATGACCGACCCGGTCCGGGTCATCGCGTCCGCGCCCGGCTCGTGTGCGATCCCGAAGTCGATGATGCGCGGCCCGTCCTCGGCCACGATCACATTGCCGGGTTTGAGATCCCGGTGCACGAGCCCGCACGGTGGATCGCGGCCAGCCCTTCGGCGATCCCGGCGCCGAACCGCAGCACGGTCGCCGGGTCGCGGGGCCCGTCGGCGTCGACCAGCTGTTGCAGGGTCGGACCCGGGACGAACGCGGTGGCCAGCCACGGCGGTTCCGCCGCAGGATCGGCGTCCACGACCTGCGCCGTGTGGAACCCGCCGACCTGCCGCGCGGCGGCGGCCTCCCGCGCGAACCGCTCCCGGAACCGCGCGGTGCCGGCCAGCTCCGGCCGGATCAGCTTCACCGCGACCTGGCGGCCGCCCGGCGACGTACCGAGGAAGACCTGGCCCATGCCGCCCGCGCCCAGCCGTCCCTCGAGGCGGTAGGGGCCCACGGTCCGCGGATCGCCGGGCCGCAGCGGCCCGACCGCGGAACTGCCGGTTCCACCTGTGCGTATGGACTCTGTCACGCTCGGCATTGAACCATGATCCGCCGAACGGGCGGCCGCGGGCCCGACCGGCGCCCCGGTGGCGACGGGACCCGGCGAGCCCGCCCCCTCAGCGCACGCGGAACTCCGCGGATCCCGGGCGCCGCCCCTCGAACAGCTCCGCCTGCCGCTCCGGCGCCAGGTTGCCGAGCGCGATCAGGTGCGGCGCCTGGGCCAGGGCCTGCGCCCTCGCCCCCTCCTTCGCCGACCACAGCGCGCGTACCGTCCCCTGCACGGCCTCCGTGGGGAACCCGGCCAGGGTCCGCGCGGCCCGCTCCGCCGCCCCGAGCAGCTCCGCCGGCTCCGCCAGCTCGGAGACCAGGCCGATCTCGTACGCCCGGCGCGCGGAGAGCCGTTCGGCCGTGCCCATCAGGGACATCCGGGCGACCTCGCCGAACGGCATCCGCTGGGCCATGTAGATCGCCTCGTAGGCGCTGACCATGCCGTAGCTGGTGTGCGGGTCGAAGTACGTCGCAGTGGTCGAGGAGATGATGAACTCCGCCTCGCCCAGCAGGTAGAAGGCGCCGCCGCAGGCCATCCCGTTGACCGCCGCGATCACCGGCTTCCACAGGTCGTTGGCCTTGGGGCCGATCGCGACCATCGGGTCGTCGATCGAGTACGGGGAGCCGGGCTGCGGCACCTCCACCGACCGGTCGATGCCCGTACAGAAGGCGGTGGGCCCGGCGCCGGTCACCACCACCGCGCGCACGGTGTCGTCGAAGCGGAACTCCCGCCACAGCGCCGACAGTTCGGCCGCCGTCGCCAGGTCGACCGCGTTGTGCCGCTCCGGCCGCTCCAGGGTGACGACCGTGACCCCGCTCGCCTTGTCCCGGTCCACGCGCAGGGCCGCGCCGTCCGTCACGACTTCTCCAGCAGCCAGCGCGGCACGCTCATGCCGCCCTGCTCCGTGAAGGCCACGTGCACCCGCGCCCCGATCCGCAGCCGCGCCGGGTCCAGGGAGTCGAGCGGGGCGTCGGGCGCCGTGACCAGGTTCCCGGCGAGCCGGATGTGCGGGGCGTCGGCCAGCTCGACCAGGATCACGTTGTACGGGGCCTGCGCGGCGTAGGCGGGCAGCAGCGGCGGATGCGGCCGGACGTACGACCACACGCGCCCCCTGCCGCTCATCAGCCGCCACTCGCTCTCGAAGGACTGGCAGTGCGGGCAGCAGGGCCGGGGCGGGAAGCGGAGCTTTCCGCAGGCGGGCGCGGCGCAGGCCTGGATGCGCAGCTCGCCCCGGGCGGCGTACTCCCAGAAGGGCGCGCCGTCCTCGTCGGGGACGGGCAGGAGAAGGGCCTCGGGGGCGGCGGCGGCCGAGCCGGGGTCGGAGGCCGAGTCGGGGTCGGAGGCCGGGGCGGTGGCGGCGGTGGTGGTCATGGGGCGGTCAGCTCCTCAGCAGGATCGCGGACGTCGGGACTCCCTCGCCCGCCGTCACCAGGCAGGTCGCGGCGTCCGGGACCTGGGCGGTGGAGATCCCGCGCAGCTGCTTGACGCCCTCGTTGATCAGGTTGAAGCCGTGGACGTAGGCCTCGCTGAGGCCGCCGCCGCCGGTGTTGACGGGCAGGCGGCCGCCGATCTCCAGCGCCCCGCCCTCGGTGAAGGCGGCGCCCTCGCCGCGCCCGCAGAAGCCGTAGCCCTCCAGGGAGAGCGGAATGAGGGGGGTGAACGCGTCGTAGATCTGCGCCACGTCCACGTCCTGCGGCCCGAAGTCGGCCTGCTTCCACAGGTGCCGGGCGGCTGTCCAGGCGGGGCCGGTCAGCGGGTCGTCGTTCCAGTAGTTGACCATGCCGTGGTGCTGGGCGGGCAGGCCCTGGGCCACGGAGTGGACGTACACGGGCTTCTGTCTGCAGTCCCGGGCCCGCTCGGCGGAGACGATCACGCAGGCCAGCGCGCCGTCCGTCTCCAGGCAGTTGTCGAAGAGGCAGAGCGGCTCGCTGATCATCCGCGCGGTCATGTAGCTCTCGCGGGTCATCGGGCGCTCGTACATGATCGCGGCCGGGTTCTGGTTGGCGCGGTTGCGGCAGGCCAGGGCCACGTTGAAGAGGTGGTCGCGGGTGGCGCCGTACTCGTGCATGTAGCGCCGCGCCAGCATGCCGATCTCATCGGCCGGGCGCAGCAGGCCGAAGGGGCGGGTCCACTGGCCGGGGGTGGGCAGCTGGACCGCCGTGTTCTTCCAGGGGCGCGGGCCGGAGCCGCGTTTGCGCGAGCGCCAGGCGACGCCGACGCTCGCCTGTCCGGTGGCGACGGCCGCGGCGAGGTGGCCGACGGTGGCGCAGGAACCGCCGCCGCCGTAGCCGACCTTGGAGAAGAAGGTCACGTCACCGGCGCCGATGGCCTTGGCGACCTCGACCTCGTCGGTCTCCTCCATCGTGTAGGACGCGAAGGCGTCGACCTCGGAGGGGGCTATCCCGGCGTCCGCGAGCGCGGCCACGATCGCGCGGCAGGCCAACTCCTTCTCGGTCTGCGGCAGTTGTTTGGCAAAGGCGGTCTGGCCGATACCGACTATCGCCGTAGCGTCCTTGAGCGTTGCGGCCATCGCCACCTCCGGGGTGTACCAGTGCTGACAGCCGCGAAGGGTACAGCTAATCTGACGAACAGTCAGCTACTGGTTCGCGGGTGAGGGGCGTGCGATGGGCGAGGAAGCGGGAAAGCGGCTGCGCGACCACGGGGACGAGGGGGGCGCCGAGGACGCCCGCGGGGACCTGCGCTGGGGCACCATCGCCGGGCTCGTGCGCGATGCCGCCGCGCGGTACGGCGCGCACGAGGCCGTCGTCGACGGCCGGGTCCGGATCAGCTACGCGCAGCTCGGCGAGCGCGTCGAGCGCGCCGCGGCCGCCTGCATCGCCGCCGGTGTGGAGCCGGGCGACCGGGTGGCGGTCTGGGCCCCCAACACCCTGGAGTGGATCGTCTCCGCGCTCGGCGCGGTCTCGGCGGGCGCGGTGCTCGTCCCGCTGAACACCCGTTTCAAGGGCGCGGAAGCGGCGTACGTACTGGAACGCAGCCGCGCCCGGATGCTCTTCGTCACCGGCACTTTCCTCGGCACGTCCTACGTCGCATCCCTGCGCCGCGCCGCCGTCGACGGGCCGGGCCGGGGCCCGCTGCCGGGGCTGCCGCACCTGGAGCAGGTCGTCGTGCTCGCCGACGACGCCCCCGAGTCCTTCCGCACCTGGAAGGACTTCCTGGCGGGCGGAGACACGGTCACTTCGGCCGCCGTCCGCGCCCGCGCCGACTCGGTGCGCCCCGACGCCCCCTCCGACATCATCTTCACCTCCGGCACCACCGGCAGCCCCAAGGGCGCCGTCATCACGCACGCCCAGACCCTGCGCTGCTACCAGGTGTGGAGCGAGCTGGCCGGGCTGCGCGAGGGCGACCGCTATCTGATCGTGAACCCGTTCTTCCACACCTTCGGCTACAAGGCGGGCATCATCGCCTGCCTGATGCGCGGGGCGACGATGGTGCCGCAGCCCGTCTTCAACGTCGACACCGTCCTCGCCAACGTCGCCGCCGAGCGGATCTCCGTCCTGCCCGGGCCGCCCACCCTGCACCAGTCGATACTCGACCACCCGGCCCGCGACCACCACGACCTCTCCGCGCTGCGCCTGGTCGTGACCGGCGCCGCCGTCGTCCCGCTGCGGCTCGTGGAGCGGCTGCGCGGCGAACTGCGGATCGGGACGGTCCTGACGGCGTACGGGCTCTCCGAGGCCAGCGGAATCGTCACCATGTGCCGCCGCGGGGACCCGGCCGAGATCATCGCGGCCACCTCCGGGCGGCCCATCCCCGGGACCGAGCTGATGATCGCCGACGCCGAGGGCGGCGCGCTGCCGGTGGGGGAGGCGGGCGAGGTCTGGGTGCGCGGGCACCACGTGATGCGGGGGTACTTCGAGGATCCGGCGGAGACCGCGAAGGCCGTCACTCCCGAGGGCTGGCTGCGGACGGGGGACGTCGGGGTGCGGGACGCCGACGGCAACCTGCGGATCACCGACCGGATCAAGGACATGTTCATCGTGGGCGGCTTCAACGCCTATCCGGCCGAGATCGAGCAACTCCTGGGCCTGCACCCGGACATCGCGGACGTGGCGGTGGTCGGCGTACCGGACCCGCGGCTCGGCGAGGTCGGCCGGGCCTACGCGGTGCGCCGCCCCGGCTCGACGCTGACCGCGGACGACCTGATCGCCTGGTCCCGCCGGGAGATGGCGAACTACAAGGTCCCGCGGTCGGTGGAGTTCGTGGCGGACCTGCCGCGCAACGCGAGCGGCAAGGTCCTCAAGACGGAGCTGCGGGCGCGCTCCTAGGGCGTGCGGTCCTCGCGGCTCGTACGGGCCTTGCGGGCCAGGACCAGACGCCAGTTCGGCCGGCCGTCGTGCGGGCGGCGGCCGAAGTGTTCCAGGGGTGCCGTCTCCACCGTGAAGCCCGCCGCGGCGAGGTCGGCGCGGACCGCGCCCAGCGGGAAGGTCCGGTAGTACATGACGAAGGGCGGCCGCCACACCGCGTTGCGCACCCGCATCGCGGCGTCGAAACCGGCCGTCACCCACCAGGCCGCCGAGGAGAGCGGCAGCGGCGCACCGATGGGGAAGGCGAAGAGCCCGCCGGGGCGCAGCGCGCCGTGCACGGAGGCGAAGAGGGCGGGCCGCTCGGCGGGCAGGAAGTGCCCGAAGGCGCCGAAGCTGACCGCGAGGTCGAAGGAGTCCGCGAAGGCGGGGGGCAGGGCGAGGGCGTCGGCCCGGACGAACTCGGGCGCGGGCGGGCCGCTCCCCGCGGGGTGCGCGCGGCGGGCCCGCTCCAGCATCCCGGCGCTGAGGTCGACCCCGGTCACCCGCTCCCGGCACAGCCGCCGCAGCATCCCGGTCCCGGCCCCGGTGCCGCAGCACAGGTCCAGCCCGGCCGCGAACGAGCCCTCGTGCTGGGCGAGCGTCTCCTCGACGGCGTCGAGCATCCGGTCGGGGGTGCGGAAGGGGGTGTGGTCGAACGTGGGCGCCAGCAGGTCGTAACCCCGCTCGACGGAGGACAGGGCCTGCACGGCCAGCTCACGAAGGCTGGGCCCCTCGGTGGTGAACACCCGCCCACCCTAGGCGCACAAGGGGCCCCCGACGCGTGCGGAGCGCGCCGGGAGCCCAGCGCGGCCCGGGTCTCGGGCAGATCTACACGGGAGGCCGACCAGGGGTGGGGGTCGGCGGGGGCGACGGGAGTGCCGGGCCAGGGTTCGGCGGCAGCTGCGGTGGTCCGCCCGCGTGCTTGCCCATCGTCACCTTCGCCGCGGTGAGCCCGTACACACCGAGTGGCGGGAACTGCTCGACGCGGGCGGGGTAGCCCGCTTCCGCGCAGGACAGGCACAGCAGATCGCGAGCGCCGTGGCGAACGCGGGCGGCCTCGACCGGCTCGCGCCAGCAAGCTTCGCAGGTCACGACGTCCGTGCGGGTGACCTTGAAGTCCGTAGCGATCACGAAGTCTCCTCAGGGATCGGAGCGTGCGGGATCGCCGGGGGACAGCACCACACGTCGAAGTCGAGGCCGTACCCGTCCTGCTGGACGAGGACCGCGCCGCGGTACACGCGGTCGGCGGTCAGCGGCGCCCCGCAGGCCCCGCACGCCCGGCCCTGGAGCTGCTCGGCGGAGAGGTGGCTTGCGGGACGGAGGGGCGCACCCTTGCAGGGGACGGGCGCCTCGACGGCCAGTCCTCGCTGTTCGCGGCACGGCGCGCACGCGTACAAGGGCTTGGGGGGCCCGGAGTTCGATTCCCCCCACTGGATCACCAGCGCGGTGTCCGACGGCCCGTCGTGCCAGTTGCACCAGCCACCGGTGAGGACGGGATACTCCACCGGGCCGACCTGCTGCTCCATCGCCATGACCGCACGTTAGGAACGGGTCGGGGGCCGCGTCCGGCCGGTTGCGGCGGATTGCGCGGCGGCCCAGCGGTTGGCGCCGGTTGCTCACACGGGGGCAATTGAGCGCCGGGCGCGGGCGATCAGCCGGTGGGCCTGCGACCCGTACACGGCCGCGCTGTTCAGACCGTCCCACACCCGGCCGTAGAGGGCGAGGTCGTCGGACGAGTCGAAGGTCAGCTCGGTGTTGATGGTCTCGACGATGACGCGCTGTTCGTCGAAGATCCAGAACCCGTGCTTCGGGGTCAGGTCCAGAGGCGCGCCGAGGGGGACGATGCCGAGCCGCACCGTGCTCATGCCGATCAGGCCGACGAGGCGGTCGAGCTGGCCGACCATGACGTCTCGTGGGCACACGAGCGCGTGGAGCGCCCCTTCCCACACCAGGACGCGGAAGAGCTTGCCCGACTCGTACAGCACCTCTTGGCGGCGCATACGGGCGGCTACGGAGGCCTCCGTGTCCCGCGGGGACTGCATCAGTACGGCGTTCTTCGCGAACAGGTGGCGGGCGTAGTCGGGGGTCTGGAACAGCCCCGGGATCACGGTGGCTTCGTAGCCGCGCATCGTGGCGGTCTGCTGGTACTCGACGACGTACCGGTCCTGCACGGGCCGGTTGCCGGCGACGAGCTGACGGCGCCATGACCGCTGCTGGGACTCCAGGCCGCGCAGTCGGCTCGTGAGGTCGGCGGCCTGCTCTGGTACGCCGGCGGCGGCGGCCCAGGCGGTGAGGTCGTCGGCGGTGGCGGTCTGCTTGCCGTTCTCCAGCCGGGACACCTTCGACCGCTGCCAGTCGAGGCGGGCGGCGAAGTCCTTCCCGTTGTGGCCCGCCTCGGCGCGCAGCTCTCGCAGCCGCGCGCCGAGGGCCACGCGGGCGCTCTGAAAGTCAGTGCTCACGCAGACGAACGTACCTGTGCCCACACCTCGGCAGTAGGGGCGGCGAGGGGCCAGGCGCGGTCACGGGCCTGGCACGCGGAACGCACGTCGGCGGGGTCCTCGGTGACCTCGACGCCGGTTGTGACGTCCTGGTCGTCGATGTGGAAGCGGACCACGGTCCGGGAGTCGAACAGCCAGAAGTCGTACTCGGGCAGCTTCAGGCGCACGGCCTCCGAGCGTGCGAGTACGCGGATGTCCTCGCCCATGGCGGCGTTCGAGGTGGCGGACGCCATCAAGAATCGCTGTCCATCGGTGGGTGGCTCGTCGATGATGCGCACCCGGGAGAAGCGTGCCCCCTGTGCGGCCTTCTCGCGAACGTTGAGGTGCCACGGGTTGCCGGGCTCCCGCACCGGGTCGATGCCGCGCATGAACGCCTGGTACCGGGCCCCCTGCCGATCGGAGGCGTAGCCACGGCGGGTTTCCAGCCGGAACGCCGTGTGCTCGAACTCCGAGAACAAGTGGACGATGCTCTCGAACGGAACCAACACGGTCACTCCTTCGGCGCGAAACGCGTGAGCAGCTCGCGCGGAATGACGACGATCGTCTCGTGTTCGCCGACGTCTCGCAGCTGGGCCAGGTGCTTGGGGTCGGTCAGCACATCGCCCTGGACGACGATGTCGCCCGTCTCGACGACTTCGTACAGGGTGGGACAATTGCCGAACTCGGACGTGGTGCCGATGAAGCGCAGTGTCATGGTGTGCTCCGTTCAGGCGGGTTGGGGAACCCAGCATGCTGCGCTGTGCACGGCCGTGGGGTGCGATTGCGCGAGATTGCGCGCAATGCGCCCGGCTGCGCGCGCCGAAGCCGTACGCGTCCGCGCCCGGACATGGATACGCGGTGGTCGCGGTGGTCCCCCCTCCGGGCCACCGCGACCACCGTCCCCCGTACCGCCGTCGGTCCTTACCCGTGACCCCCTGTTACGGGCGCGGACCGGACGCGTGGTTGTCCATGGTCGTGAGTTCCTCGCCCGAGGCGTGGTTGTCCAGCGGCTTCGTCTCGACGCCCGAGGCGTGGTTGTCGAGCGGCTTCAGCTCGCCGTCGTCGGTGAGCGGCAGCAGGCCGGGCGTGGTCGGCGCCTTGGGCGCGGCGGTCACGTTCGGCACGTTCGGCAGGGCGTTCTCGTTCGTCGTCATCGCGCACTCCTGATGATGGGTCGGGCCCGTTCGGCGATTCCCCCGCGACCGCCGAACGGGTGGTCCAGCGGACCCGCCACCTCCCCCGACGCGACGAGTCGATGTACTCATAGTGGCGGTCGGCGATAAACGAACGATGAACGACCTCGTTCATCTCCGCCCCCTCGCAGGTCACGGCCGGGCCGACGGCGAGCGGCTGCGTTCATGCGGCGATCGCCGATGCCAACAGGGCGCGCACTTCCGACAGTTCGGACGATCCCAACTGCTCGAAAACGGCCTCCGCGTCCCGCCAGCACACCCGCGCCCGGTCGGTCTGCCCCAGGCTCCGCAGCGCCTTGCCCAGCACCGTCAGCACGGTCGCCCGCCGCCATTCCCCGCCGATCCCGCGCAGCGCGATCGCCTGCTCGGCGTGCGAGGCGGCGAGCGTGGGGCGGCGCGCGGCCAGGTGCGCCTCGGCGAGCCGGAAGTGGGTCACGCCCTCCCAGAGCGGCTGGCGGTTGTCGTGGAACAGCGACAGCGCCTCGGTGAGCTGGTCCTGGGCCTCCTCCAGCCGGCCGGCCTGGGTGAGGGCGATGCCCAGCGCGTAGCGGCCGTTGGCCAGGCGCAGGCTCAGGCCCATCCGGTCGTAGATGGCGATGCCCTGCTGGGCCAGCTCTATGGCGGTGGGCAGCCGCCCGAGCTCCACGTGGATGCGGGAGAGGTTGCACAGGGCGGCGGCCTCGCCGACGTGGTTCCCGTCGGCGCGGAAGCTGGCGATGGCCTCCAGCAGAAAGCGCTCGCCGTCCGCGAAGCGGCCCTGGTGCAGGGCGATGATCCCGCGGTCGTTGGGCGCCCAGCAGCTGGGCAGCGGGTCGCCCGCGGCCTTGGCCAGGGTGGTGGCCCGGCGGGCCTCGTCGTCGGCGGCGGTGAAGCGGCCCGCGATCAGGTGGACGGTGGTGAGGGTGGTGCGGGCCCGGCCCTCGGCGCGCGGGTCACCGGCGGCGTGGGCGGCGTCGCGGACGGCGCCGGCCGCGGACTCGTACTGCTTGGAGTTGGCCCCGGACTCGGCGAGGTCCTTCGCCGCCCACAGCAGGTCCACGGCCCGGCGCAGCACGCCGCCGCCCGGTGCGCCGTCCGGTGCGCCGCCCGCCCCGGGCAGCGCGCTGCGGGACGCGGCCTGGCGGACACAGGCGAGGACGGTGTCGGCCTCGGCGTAGAGCCAGTCCAGGGCGGCGCGCGGCTCGGCGAAGTCCCGCCCCGGGTACCGGGTCGGGGACAGGTGGGCCACGAGCCGGTCGCCGGGGCGCTCCAGCGCGTACACGCGGGAGGCGGTGGCGAGGTAGAAGTCGAGGAGCCGGTCCAGGGCGGCGGACCGCTCGCTCGCGGGCCGCTCGTCGCGTTCCGCGCACGCACGCGCGTAGAGGCGTACGAGGTCGTGGAAGCGGTAGCGGCCGGGCGCGGCGGATTCCAGCAGGGAGCAGTCGACTAAAGCCTCGAGCAGGTCCTCGGTGTCGTGTTCGGGCCGGTCCAGCACGGCGGCCGCGGCGCACAGGGAGATGTCCGGGCCGTCGGCGAGTCCCAGCAGCCGGAAGGCGCGCTGCTGGGCGGGCTCGAGCTGGCCGTAGCCCAGCTCGAAGGTGGCCTTGACGGCGAGGTCGCCGGCCTGGAGTTCGTCCAGGCGGCGGCGCTCGTCGGCGAGCTTCGCGGCGAGTACGGAGACGGTCCAGGTACGGCGGGCGGCGAGCCGGGAGGCGGCGATGCGGATGGCCAGCGGCAGGAACCCGCAGGCGCCGACGACGTCGAGGGCGGCCTGGCGCTCGGCGCCGACCCGCTCGGCTCCGACGATCCGGGTGAACAGGAGCAGGGCTTCCTCGGGGCTCATCACATCGAGGTCGACGAGGTGGGCCCCGGCCAGCCCGGCCATCCGGACCCGGCTGGTCACCAGGGCGGCGCAGCCCGCGGTGCCGGGGAGCAGCGGACGTACCTGGGCGGCGTCGCGCGCGTTGTCGAGGAGGACCAGGACGCGGCGGCCGTCGAGGGTGGAGCGGTAGAGCGCGGCCCGCTCGGCGGGGGAGTCGGGGATCTGGGTGTCGGGGGTGCCGAGCGCCCGCAGGAAGGAGCCGAGGACGGCCTCGGGCTCGGCCGGGCGGGCCTCGGTGCCCTGGAGGTCGACGTAGAGCTGTCCGTCGGGGAAGTGCGGGCGGGCGGCGTGCGCGACGTGCACGGCGAGGGTGGTCTTGCCGACGCCGCCGATGCCCGCGAGCGCGGAGACGGCCATGACCTGGCCGCCGGCGCCCGACAGGACCTTGCCGAGCTCGGTGACGAAGGGGCCGCGGCCGGTGAAATCGGGCACGGTGGCCGGGAGTTGTGCCGGGCGCACCTGGATCGGGACGGCGGCGGGTGCGGGGTCCGCGGCGCGGGCGAGCTCGGCGTCGGCGCGCAGGATCCGCTGCTGGAGGGCGCGGAGCTCGGGGCGCGGGTCGACGCCCAGCTCGTCGGCGAGGAGGCGGCGCGTGTCGGCGTACACGGCGAGGGCCTCGGCCTGGCGGCCGCTGCGGTACAGGGCGAGCATGAGCAGCTCGCGCAGGCGCTCGCGCAGCGGGTGGGCGGCGGTGAGGGCGGTGAGCTCGGAGACGGCCTCGGCGTGGCTGCCGACCTCGAGGTCGAGGTCGAGGCGGGTCTCCAGGAGCTGGAGGCGCCATTCGCCGAGCCGGACGCGCTCGGTCTCGGCGTGCGGCCCGGGGACTCCGGCGAGGGGCTCGCCGTCCCACAGGTCCAGGGCGCGGGCCAGCAGGGTCCGGGCGAGGGAGCGGTCACCGGCGGCGCGGGCCTTGTCCGCGTCGCCGCTGAGGGTCCGGGCGACGCCGAGGTCGAGGGCGGCGGCGGAGCCGAGCCGGATGGCGTACCCGCCGGACTCGCTGACCAGCAGGCCGGTGTCGAGCACCTTGCGGAGCCGGGAGGCGTAGGTCCGGATGGCGGCCAGGGCCTGCGGGGGAGGGTCCTCGCCCCAGATCGCGTCGATCAGTTCGGGTGCGGTTGCGGTCCGGCCCTCGCGCAGCAACAGGGCCGCGAGCAGGGCGCGTTGCTGGGGGCTGCCGGAGGAGAGCGGCTCGCTGCCGCGCCAGGCGCGGATGGGGCCGAGCACGGCGAAGCGGGAGCTCGGGGCTGGGGCGGCCGGTGCGGTGACGGCCGGTGCGTTGATCGCCGGTGCGGGGGCCGCCGGTGCGGGGGCCGCCGACGAGGGGGCCGCCGACGAGGGGGCCGCCGACGAGGGGGCCGCTGCCGCCGTGGTCGCTGGTGTGGTGACCGCTGCCGCGGGGGCCGACGGCGCGGGGCGCTCGGCCGGGGCGGGCGTCGGTGTGGTGACCGCTGCCGCGGGGGACGGTTCCGTGGGCGCCGCTTCCGTGGGAATTCCCTTCGTGGGGGCGGCCGCCGCGCCCGGCGCCGCTTCCGGTTCGGGCGGGACGGGGGGTGGGACGGCGGATCGGGCTGCTTCGGGGTGGTTCCGCTGGTGCGGGATGGCCGGTATGCCGTGCATCTGTCGTCCCCCCTGCCTTCCGTCGGTGTGATGGCCAGTCTGCCCTGTCTTGGGGTGAGACGTCAGTCCGTGGTGGAGCGAGCGCCGTCCAACTAGCTGACGCATCGTCAGATCAACGCTACCGTGGGGGTCATGGAGACCTTCCCGAAGATCATCTCGGTGGACGACCACACGGTTGAGCCCCCCCACGTCTGGCGGGACCGGCTCCCGTCCAAGTACCACGACGTCGGCCCCCGCGTCGTACGCGCCCCCCTGAAGGAAATGACCTTCCTGGGAGGCAAGTTCGCGCCGGTCATGGGTGCCAAGGGCGACGACGGGCCGATCGGTGACTGGTGGGTCTACGAAGACCTGCACCGGCCGCTGACCCGACTGGACACGGCGGTCGGATACGACCGCGACGAGATCAAACTGGAAGTCATCACCTACGAGCAGATGCGCCCGGGGTCCTTTTCGGTTCCCGAGCGCCTCGCCGACATGGACGTCAACCACGTCCAGTCGGCCCTGTGCTTCCCCACCTTCCCGCGTTTTTGCGGGCAGACCTTCACCGAGGCCAAGGACCGTGAGCTGGGGCTGCTCGGCGTCCGGGCCTACAACGACTGGATGGTGGAGGAGTGGTGCGGCCCGCTCGCGCGGGGCCGGCTGATCCCGCTCACCCTCATCCCGCTGTGGGACCCGCACCTCGCCGCCGCCGAGGTCCGGCGCAACGCGGCGCGCGGGGTGCGGGCCGTCGCCTTCTCCGAGATACCGCCGCACCTGGGCCTGCCGTCCATCCACACGGACGAGTGGGACCCCTTCCTCCAGGCGTGCGACGAGACCGGCACGGTCATCGCGATGCACATCGGTTCCTCGTCGCGCATGCCGTCCACCTCGGCGGACGCCCCGCCCGCCGTCGGCTCCACCATCACCTTCGCCAACTGCTGCTTCTCGATGGTCGACTGGCTGATGAGCGGCAAGTTCGAGCGGTTCCCCAACCTGAAGATCATGTACGCCGAGGGCCAGATCGGCTGGATCCCCTACATCCTGGAGCGCGCGAACGTCGTCTGGGAGGAGAACCGCGGCTGGGGCGGGGTCGCCGAGAAGGTGCTGCGTCCGCCGTCGGAGCTCTTCGCCGAGCACGTCTTCGGCTGCTTCTTCGACGATGCCTTCGGGCTGAAGAACCTGGGCTCGATCGGAGTCGCAAACGTCCTGTACGAGACGGACTACCCCCACTCCGACTCGACCTGGCCGAAGTCCCGCGAGGTCGGCGAGAGCCAGATGGGCCACCTCGCCCCGGACGTGGTCGACCGCATCGTCCGCGGCAACGCGATCGACCTCCTGGGGCTGACCCCGGAGGGCCTCTGGGCGTCGGGCGAAGCCGCCCCGAAGGCCCACTAGTCCGTATCCGTGTCCGTATCCGTGTCCGTGTCCGTGTCCGTCGCCGTACGGCACGGCTCAGGCGCCGCCCGTGACCACCAGGTCGCCGTCCGCGGTGCGCCGCGCGAGGACGCCGGTGCGGAGGTAGCCGTCGGCGGTGAAGGAGCGTGCGGTGTCCTCGGGCGCCCGGTAGAAACCCCGCGGGGTGTACGGACCGCGGGCGAGCAGCTCGCCGGGCTGCCCGTCGGGCACGTCCTCGCCGTCGGCGCCCACGATGCGGATCTCGTCGTCGGGGGAGAGCGGGCGGCCCTGCGTACCGAGGACGACCCGGTCCGGATCGGCGGGCCGGGTGAGGGTGAGCAGCCCCGCGCCCGTACCGAAGACCTGCTGCGGGCGGCAGCCCCAGGCGGCGCCGAACCCCTCGGCGACCTCCCGGGGCGAGGGCGCGCCGCCGGTCCGGGCGTTGGTCGTTACGCCGCCCTGTGCGTCGCCCGGTCCGCCGCCCTGTACGTCGCTCCGTACGCCGATCTGTACGAGGCGCAGGGTGCTCACGTCGCTCGCGTCGGCCCCGGCCGTGGCGAGCGCGTCGAGCCAGCGCCGGGCGACGTCGGGCACCACCGACGTGAGGGTGACCCGCTCCCGCTCGATGACCGGCAGGCATTCAGCGGGCCCCGGGTCCTCGACCAGGACGACGGTGGCGCCGACCGAGAGGGCGCCGACGATCCCGGGGCAGCCGAAGGTGAGGTCCGACGCGGCGGGCAGCGCGGCGAGGTACACGTCGTCCCTGGTCAGCGAGACCGCCTCGGCGGCGGCCCGCGCCTGGTAGGCGTAGTCGTTGTGGGTGCGCGGGACGAGCCGGGGCGCGGCTTCGGTACCTCCGGAGACCTGGAGGAACGCCACCTGCCCGGCGCCCTGGGCGAGGGCCGGCTCGGGCGGGGCGTCGATGGTGGCCAGCGGGCTGTAGTGGCAGCCCGCCGGGTCGGTCGTCATACCGCCGTACGGAGACGGGCCGCCGGGCGCCTCCAACGTGAACACCCGCCGCAGGAACGGACCTTGCGCGGCGATGTCCGCGACCATCGCCGTGTGGTCGAAGCCCCGGTACGTCGAGGGGCCGACGTAGCCGACGGCCTGGGTGACCCGCACGAGGTGGGACACCTCGGCCGCGCGGTGCCCGAGCGGGCAGAAGACGGGGACCACACCGGCGCGCATCAGGGCGAACACGGTGATGACGAACTCGGGTACGTTCGGCAGCTGGACGACGACCCGCTGCCCGGCCCGGATCCCGCGCAGCCGGAACCCGGCGGCCATGCGGTCCACGCGCCGGTTCAGCGCCGCGTAGGTGAGGCGCGTCCCGCCTGCCCCGCCCGTTTCGCCTGCCTCGCCCGTCCCGCCTGCCTCGCCCGTCCCGCCCGGCCCCCCGTGCACGAGCGCGGTCCGCGGCCCGTACTGGAGCGCCCAGTCGCGCAGCAGGTTGTCCAGCGTGTTGCCGCGCCAGTACCCCGACGCCCAGTAGTGGTCGACGTACTCCTCGGGCCAGGGCGTACAACCGTCGAGCATGGATGTCATTCGTTCCCCCCAGAACCGGCCGGCGGGCCGGCGGGCCGACCGGCCGACCGCCCCACCGCTTTGACCTGCGCCATCCAATCCCCCGCCCCCCGCCCGGGCAATGCGCTTTCCCCACGAGGGACGCCGCACCCCGTCAGCTGAACCCCCAAGCCCCCGCTTCCATAAGGTGAGATGGTGGTGGCCGGAGTACCCCTCTTGCGGTCGTGGTGACCTCCGAGGCATGCTTCGCCAGAGCAAAGACGGAAGGGTGGCGTGGTGGACAAGCGGACCGTGGTGACCGTGGTGCTGTGCTCGGTGGCGGCGCTCGGCGCCTCCGCGGCCATGACCAAGGTGGTGCCCAGTCCCGACTCCTCGTCGTCCGCGCACGCCAAGGCCGCGCCCGCGCCCGGGCGGCCGTCCGCCTCGCCGCCCGGCTCGTCATCGCGAACGCAATCATCCGCGCAGTCGCCGCTGACCACTCCCGCGCCCGGCCGGACGGCCGCGCCCGCCACCCCGGCCGCTCCCGCCCCCACGTCCCCGTCCGGCACGCCCATCGCCATCGCGGGGGCGCTGTTCACCGGCGGCCTCGACGGCGACCACTTCTGCACGGCGACCGTGGTGCACAGCGCGGGCCGCAACATGATCGTCACGGCCGGGCACTGCCTGATCGCGGGGGACGCGAGCGGAGCCGGGGCGGTCTTCGCACCCGCGTACGCGAACGGGTCGGCCCCTTATGGCACCTGGAAGGTCGAGAAGGTCTTCGAGGACGAGCGCTGGTCCGACAACAACGACGACGACTTCGACCTCGCCTTCGCGCGGCTCGCCCCGGACTCCGCGGGCCGCAACATCGAGGACGTCACCGGCGCCGCCGCCCTGGACACCTCCGGCCGCTCGGCCGAGGAGGTCACGGTCACCGGCTACCCCGCCGACCGCAAGGTGCCCCGCACCTGCACGGCCGTCACGATCCGGGACAGCGACACCGAGCAGCGCTTCGACTGCGCCGACTTCCCGGGCGGTACGAGCGGCAGCGCCTGGATCGCCCGCGACGGCAAGATCATCGGGATCCTGACCGGCGGGGACACCGACGACGTGTCGACCAGCACGGTCTTCGGCTCCTGGGCGAGCACCCTCTACACGAAGGCCACCGCACCGGGCGCCTGACCCCGGCCCGGAACCGGGGGTGTACGTGGGTGCACCCCGGCCCGGTTGTCAGCTCCAGTGCCCCGGGCCGCCCGGCCCGGCACCGTCGTCCGTGTACGGATTTCCGAGCGGACGGACGGACGGGGCGGGATGGCCATGCGGACTGTGGACGGCGTGGACGGCGTGGACGGCGTGGACGGCAGGGATGGCGTGAACGACGGAGGACGGGGGGACCGCGCCAGGGGAGGGGGCATGGCCGCCGTCTTCACCGCGGTCGCCTTCGTCGCGGCCGGGGTGCTCGGAGCGGTGCAGCCGGGCACAGGAGTGCCCGAGGAGGTCATCCAGCTCACCCAGTTCGGGCCCGCCGTCGCGGTGGGCGCGCTCGCGCTGTACCGGCGGCGGCGGACCCGTGAGCTGCTGCGGGGCGCGCGGCCGGGAGCGGGCGCGGGCGCGGGCCGGGGGGTGGCGCTGCTCGCCACCGCCGTGCTGATCGTCGCGTTCACCGCCCTCGCGTACGGGGCCGCCTCCGGGGACGTCGCCTTCACCGCGCCGGGGGCCCTGCACCACCCCTTCGCGCTGATCGTCGCGGCGCAGCTGGTGGGGGCGTGCGCGGAGGAGATCGGCTGGCGCTGCTTCCTCCAGCCGCTGCTGCGGACCCGGTTCGGGGTGATCGCCTCGTCCGTCACGGTGGGCGTGGTGTGGGGTGCCTGGCACGTCCCGGTCTTCGGGCGGGCCCCGGCCTACGCCGCGGGGTTCCTCGTCGCCACCGTGGCCATGTCGGTCGTGCTGGGCATCGCGCTCGACGGTGCGGGCGGCCTGTACCGGCTGCTGCTCGCGGGCGGTTTCCACACCCTGGTCAACCTCGGGCTGCTGCTCCTCATGGACGAGGAGTCCGGGGCCGTCCTCCCCATGCTCTGCTTCGGCCTGTCCTGCCTGGTGGCGGCCCTGGTGGCGGCCCTGGTGCGGGCCCGACGGGGCGCCCGGGCGGGCGTCCCCGCCCCGGAACCCCGCGGGGCGGACCGACCACAGCGACCTTGGAGATTCCGTGCGCGTCGTCCTCGCCGAAGACCTCTTCCTCCTGAGGGACGGCCTGGTCCGCACGCTGCGCGAGCACGGCTTCGACGTGGTCGCCGTGGACAACGGACCGGCCCTGGTGCGCGCGCTGCGGGAGGACGGCCCGGACGTCGCGGTCGTCGACGTGCGCCTGCCGCCGACCCACACCGACGAGGGCCTCCAGGCCGCCCTGGAGGCGCGCCGCCACCGGCCGGGTCTGCCGGTCCTCGTCCTGTCCCAGTACGTCGACCAGCTCTACGCGAACGAGCTGCTGGCCAGCGGCGACGGCGGCGTGGGCTATCTGCTGAAGGACCGGGTCACCGACACCGCCCAGTTCGTGGACGCCGTACGCCGTGTCGCGGCCGGCGGCACCGTCCTGGACCCGCAGGTGATCTCCCGGCTGCTCTCGCGCGGCGACGCCCGGGGCACCATCGCGGTCCTCACGCCGCGGGAGCGCGACGTCCTGGAGCTGATGGCGGAGGGCAGGTCGAACGCCGCGATCGCGGGCGCCCTGCACTTCAGTGAGAGCGCCGTCGCGAAGCACACCGCGGGCATCTTCACCAAGCTCGGGATCGCGGCGTCCACCGAGGACAACCGCCGGGTGCTGGCCGTCCTCGCCTGCCTGCGGCGCCAGGACGCGCCCGCCTACCCGATGACCTGGTCCACCAGCCCCAGGTGGACCGGCTCCGGCCGCGCCCCCGCCGCGAGCAGGCTCGGGAGGAGCGGGGGCCACAGCGGTTCGCCGAGGGTGGCCAGCGCCGTCGGGGACAGCCACCGCCAGTGGGCTTCCGGGTACTCCGGGACGGGGTCGCGGTGCGGGCCGGTGGTGACGTAGATGTGCTCGTGCTGGCGGACCGGGACGCCCTGGTACGTGAAGTCGTGCTCCCAGGTGCACAGCAGCCGCTGCGGCGCGAGGTCCGTCCAGCCCGTCTCCTCGCGCAGCTCGCGCCGCACGCACTCCTCGGGGCTCTCGCCCGGATCGATCCCGCCGCCGGGCGGCAGCCAGTGGATCCCGACCTCGATGTTGTTCTCGCGGAAGAGGAAGACCGATCCGCTCGGGGAGAGTACGACAATTCGCGCTGCCTGCCGTGGAGTTCTCATCAGATCAATGTACGACGGGACCCCCCGCGGGCCGTAGGGGTCTGCGGGGGGTCGCATGCCGCCCACGGCCTACGCCGCCTGCAGCGCCAGCGTCGGGGACAGCCGGGCCGCGCGCACCGCCGGGTAGAGGCCCGCGACCGTACCGATCACCAGCGTCGCGCCGAAGCCACCCGTCACCGCCCACAGCGGGACCACCCACGGCAGGTCGCCCGCCCGGGCGTAGACCAGGGTCGCGATCCCGCCGAGCGCGATGCCCGCCAGCCCGCCGAGCCCCGAGAGCAGCAGGGACTCCGTCACGAACTGCACCCGGATCTGGCCCTTGGTCGCGCCCAGGGAGCGCCGTAGCCCGATCTCGTGGCGTCGCTCCAGCACCGAGATGATCATCGTGTTGGCCACGCCGACCCCGCCCACCAGCAGGGCGATGCCGCCCAGGCCGAGCAGCAGGGTGCTGAAGGCGCCTTCGGTGGCCGCCTTCGCCTGGAGCGCCGCCGAGGGGTCCGTCACCGACACCGAGCTCGGCGACTCGGGGTGGGCGGTCTTGCCCATGAGGGAGCGGACGGCCCGGACGCGGTCGTCCGCCGAGCGCTCGTAGACCGAGGTCGGGTGGCCGTCGAAGCCCAGCAGGCTCTGCGCCGCCTCCCAGCCGATGAGCGCCGAACGCTCGATCTCCGGCGCCAGCGGGATCGGATCCAGGATCCCGATGACGGTGAAGTACCGCCCGCCGATGAAGACCTGAGCGCCGGGCCGCGTGATCCCGAGGCGCTCGGCCGACACGTGCCCGAGGACGACCGACGGATAGCGGCCCGTCGCGTCGTTGAGCCAGCTGCCGCCGCGCACCTTCGCGCGCAGTGTTTCGAGGAGGTCGTCCTTGGCCGCCTTGAGGACGATGCCCGAGGTCTCCTCCTTCGGGATGTTCTCGCTGCGGCGGACCGACTCCTTCACGTCCCCCGTCGTGCCGACCGACTCGACCCCGTCGATCCGGGCGATCATGCCCGGGGCCTCCTTCGGGAGCTTGGTGTCCTGGCCCGCGAACATCGACGGGCCGGGGGTGGCGACCAGCATGTTCGTGCCGAGCTTGTCGAGCTCCTGGAGCAGCTTGGCCTGGCTGGACGAGGAGACGCCGACCACCGCGATCATCGTCGCGATGCCGATCGCGATGCCGAGGGCGGACAGGAACACCCGCATGGGCCGCGAGCGCAGGCCCGCCGAGCCCACGTGCAGGACGTCGCGGGGGCCGAGGCGGGGCGGCGAGAGCTTCCGGGAGGCGCGCTCGCGGGCGGGCTCCGGGACGCGGGGCTTCGTACGGGTGCCCATCACGCCACCCCCGCCGCGGCGCCCGTGTTCCACACGTCCGCCACGATCTCGCCGTCGCGGAGGCGGACCTGCCGGGGCAGGCTCGCCGCGATCTCGTTGTCGTGGGTGATCACGGCGATGGTGGCCCCGTCCCGGTTCAGCTCGTGCAGCAGTTCCATCACCGAGGCGCCGGACGCCGTGTCGAGGGCGCCCGTCGGTTCGTCGGCGAGCAGCAGGTCCGGTTCGCCCGCGACCGCCCGGGCGATGGCCACGCGCTGCTTCTGGCCGCCGGAGAGTTCGTGCGGCCGGTGGTCCATGCGGTCGCCGAGGCCGACGCGCTCCAGGGCGCGCTCGGCCCGCCGCCCGCGTTCGGCCCGGGAGAGGCCGGAGTACAGCAGCCCCTCGGCGACGTTCGCCCGGGCGCTGATGCCCGGCACCAGGTGGAAGGACTGGAAGACGAAGCCGACGTGGCGGGAGCGCAGGGCCGACAGGGAGCGGTCGGAGAGGCGCGCGATGTCGTACCCGGCGATGGCGACACGGCCGGCGCTCGGTCGGTCCAGCGTCCCCACGATGTGCAGCAGGGTGGACTTTCCCGAGCCCGACGGGCCGACGATGGCGAGGAGTTCGCCGTTCATGACGGTGAGGTCGACCCCGCGCAGGGCCGTGACCCCGCCGGGGTACTCCTTGGTGACGCCGGTCAGCTCGACGACCGCGTGAGCGTGTCGGTTCATGACGCGGGGACTCCCACGAGCATGCCCTCCTTGAGGGCGTCCCCCTTCACCTCGACCCGGCCCTTGCCGAACATGCCGAGCTCGACCTTGACCTCGCGGGCCTTGCCGTTCTCGACGACCTGGACGCCGAAACCGCCTTCGGCGAGGGCGAGGAGGGAGTTGACCGGTACGGAGAGCACGTCCTTGCGGACCTCGCCGGTCAGGGTCACCGAGACGGGGGCCTGGTCGGGGCCCTTGGCCCCGGTGGCGTCGTCGAGGGTGACCTCGACCTGCACCTTCGGCTTCTTGTCCCCGCCGCCGCCCCCGCCCGCGCCGCCGGTGGCCGGGTCGTCGGGGTTGGCGGTGCTGCCCACCGATTCGATCTTTCCCTTGGCCGTGCCACCGCCCGGCAGGCTCACGGTCACCGGGTCGCCGGTCTTGACCGCGCCCGCCTTGGCCACGTCCAGCTGGAAGCGGACCATCCGCTCGGTGCCGGTCAGGGTCAGCACGGGCTTGCCGGAGCCCGCCTCGTCGCCGACCGCCATGTCGTTCTTCTGGACGCGCTGCGGGCCGGAGGCGAAGGCGATGTCCTCCTTGCCGATCTCGCCCGTCTCCCGCAGGCCGTGGGACTTCTGCCAGCGCTTGACGCCGGTGACCGTGCCGTCGGTGAAGGTGCCGTCCGAGGCGTCGAGGCCGACGCCGAAGCCGAGGGCCTGGAGGTTGCGCTTGAGCTGCTTGACGTCCTCGCCCTTGTCGCCGCTCTTCATGGTCCGGTAGACGGGGGTGGTGCCGTACATCAGGCGCACCACCTTGCCGTTGACCTCGTAGAGCCTGCCGTCGCGCTCGACGGCGGAGCCGGCGGTCGCCACCCAGGTCAGGGTCGCGGCGCCGGAACCGCCGCCGGATCCGGAGGCGCCCGTACCGCCGCCGGATCCTGCTCCCGCGCCACCCGGTCCCGCGCCCGCGCCCGACGCGTTGAGCTTGCGCTCCTTCGCGTACCCGAGCGTCCCGTCCACCGTGAGCCCGGCGCTCAGATCGCCGCGCGTGACCGGCGCCCTCCCGGCGGGGAGCCCGTCCGCACGCTGCCGCTTCCCGTCGTCGCCGTCCGTCCCGGCCTGCGCGACCACCGCGTACCCGCCGCCCGAGACGGCGAGTACGACGGCCAGCGCGCCCAGGAGCCGCTTGCCGCGCCCGCTCACTTCTGGGCGCTGCACTTGTTCAGCTGGGCCATGAAGGCGTCCTTGTCGGCGCCGTCCGGTATGGACGTGCCGGTCATCGAATTGCCGTTGAATTCCGGGTCCGGTACGTCGAATCCGTGGTCCCGCATGCACTTGGCCGACTTCAGCGCCTGGTCCTTGATCTCCTGCGACACCCCGCCGCCGGAGCCCGGCACCTCCATCCCGCACTTCTCGAAGGCCTTCTTCATCGCCTCCGCGTCGCCGCCCGCGCCCACCGTCATGCCCCGGGGGTCCTCGCCGGGCTTCGGGTCGGGAGCGTCGACGCCGTTCTCGCGCAGGCACTTGCGGGTCTTGAGGGCCTTGTCGAGGTCGGCGCCGTCGCCGCCACCGCCCGCACCGCCCGCACCGCCCGCGCCCGCCGCGCCGGCCGAGTTCGAGGAGTCCTTCTTCTCGTCCTTCTTGCCGCCCGAACCGCCGACACCGCCCGCGCACGCGGTGACGAAGAGGGCCATTGCGGTGAGGAGCGCGGCCGTGGTCATGGTCGTCGATTGCTTCATGCGCCAGAGCGTGCGCGAGGAGCGGGTTTCGCTTCTCTAACCCCCCGCTCTTACGACGACGAAATGTCGCTCTCCGGTAAAGAGGACTCCATGCGAGTTCTGGTGGTGGAGGACGAGGAATTCCTCCGGGAGATGATCGCCGAGGGGCTGCGCCGCGACGCGCTGGCCGTGGACGAGGCGAGCGACGGCCTGGAGGCCCTCCGGCGGCTGCGCCTCGGCGAGTACGACGTCCTCGTCCTCGACCGCGACCTGCCCGGGCTGCACGGCGACGAGGTGTGCCGCCAGGTGGTGCGCGAGCGGCTGCTCACCCGGGTCCTGATGCTCACCGCCTCCGGCACCGTCCGTGACCGGGTGGAAGGGCTGGGCCTGGGCGCCGACGACTATCTGACCAAGCCCTTCGCCTACGACGAGCTCCTCGCCCGGGTCCTGGCCCTGGGCCGCCGCGTCCGGCCCGCGCTGCCGCCCGTACTGGAGGCCGCCGGGATCGCCCTCGACACCGCACGGCGCAGCGCGGCCCGCGACGGGCACCGGCTCGCGCTGTCCCGCAAGGAGTTCGCGGTGCTGGAGACGCTGCTGCGGGCGGAGGGGGCGGTGATCAGCAACGAGGACCTGATCGAGCAGGTGTGGGAAGAGGACACCAGCTACAGCACGAACGCGGTACGGGTCACCCTCAGCAAGCTGCGGGCCAAGCTGGGGGAGCCCGCGCTGATCGAGACCGTCCCCGGTGCGGGCTACCGGATCGCGCGATGAGCCCGCGGCGCCCGCTGCGCCCCGCTCGCCGCGCGGCAGCGGTCGGCCCGGCCCGGCTGCTGCCGCGCGGCGAGCGGGCCCGGCTGACCGCGCTCTACGGCTCGCTGCTGGTGCTCGCGGGCGGCGGCCTGGTCGCGCTGCTGAACGTACTGGTGCGCCAGGGACTCTTCCGCAGCATCAACCAGGCCGTCACCACCTACGCCCCGGCGCTCAACCAGACCCAGGTCCTGACCGAGGGGGACAAGCTCTTCGTACCGGCCCAGGCGGTGCCCGGTGAGCTGATGACCCCGGAACAGCTGGCGGCGTACAAGGCCACCCGTGACCTCAGCTCTGCCGCCGAACAGGCCGCGCTGCACGAGCTGTTGACCGTGTCGCTGCTCGCGCTGGCCGTGTTCGCCGTGCTGTCGATCTGGCTGGCCTGGTGGATGTCGGGCCGGGTGCTGCGCCCGGTCGGGGTGATCACCGAGACGGCCCGGCGGCTGTCCGGGGCGAACCTGCACGAGCGGATCGGCCTGGACGCGCCGCCCGGCGAGCTGAAGCGGCTCGCCGACACCTTCGACGGGATGCTCGACCGGATGGAGGACCTGGTCGGCGCGCAGCGCCGGTTCGCTGCGAACGCCGCCCACGAGCTGCGCACCCCGCTCGCCGTGCAGCGGGCGGCGGCCGAGATCGGCCTGGCGGGGGACCCTGGGCCGCAGAAGGTGGCCCGGATCCGGGCCAAGCTGATCGGGGTCGCGGATTCCAGCGAGCACCTGATCGAGTCGCTGCTGCTGCTCGCGGTCTCGGAGGAGGGCCTGGAGAGCACGGAGACGGTGGACCTCGCCGTGCTGGCGGCGGCGGAACTGGCGGACTGCCCGGGGGCGGAGCCGAGCGGCCCGGACGGCCTGACGGTGGAGCGGTCGCTGGCGCCGCTGCCGGTGACCGGAGACCGGCTGCTGCTCGGACACCTGGTCCGCAACCTGCTGGCCAACGCGGTGCGGCACAACCGTCCGGGCGGCCGGCTCGAGCTGCGGACCTCGGCCGACGGGGTGCTGACGGTCTCGAACACCGGCCCGGTGATCCCGCCGGGCGAGGTGGCCCGGCTGCTGGAGCCGTTCCGGCGGCGCGCGGAACGCCGCCACACGGCGGGCGAGGGCGCGGGCCTCGGCCTCTCGATCGTCGCCTCGATCGCCCGGGCCCACGGCGCGGAACTGACGGCGGAGGCCAACCCGCCCCCGGAGGGCGGCCTCACGCTCCGCATCCGCTTCCCGGCAGCGGCCACTGCGGCCACAACGGCATCCGGTCCGTCGTAGGGTTCGTCGCCATGAGTACCGATAGAGCTGAGACAGCTGAGATAACGGTGTACTGGCGTCCCGGGTGCGTGTTCTGCATGAAGCTGTGGCTCAAACTGCGGCTGACCGGCACCCCCTACCGCCCCGTCAACATCTGGCGGGACCCCGACGCGGCGGCCTACGTCCGCAGCGTGGCGAACGGCAACGAAACGGTCCCCACGGTCCGCGTCCACGCCCCCGAGGGCCCGGAACGCGCCCTGGTGAACCCCTCACTCGCGCAGGTCCGCCGGGCCCTCGCGGAAGTTGATCGATAAAGGGAAACCGGCCCCGGCTGTGTACGGTCGGGATCATGAGCAAGCACGCCCGTCACCGCACCCGGCCCCGGTCCCGCACGCCCCGTCATCTGGTTCTGGTGGCCGTGCTCGGGCTGGTGACCTGCTCCGCGGGGTGGGCGTACGCCGTGCACGACCGGGGGGACCGGGTACGGCGCACCGAGGCGGCGCCGGACGCGTACGAGCGGGCCGGCGGGGGCGACGGGGGCCGCGCCGCGCGGGGTGCGGAGCGCGGCGAGCTGAGCGGGCTCCCGGGCGTCAGCGCGGCGACCTCGGCCCGGATCCCGGCCGATGCGCGGCAGCTGGTCCTGGTGACCGGCAAGGACAAGGGCTCCTCCGAGGGCACCGCCGCCCTCTACACCCGCGCCGACGCGGGCGCGCGCTGGTCCCCGGTGGGCAGCTGGCCCGCCCGCAACGGCGCGAAGGGCTGGTCCACGCAGCGGACGTACGGCGACCTGACCTCGCCGCAGGGCGTGTTCTCGCTCACCGACGCGGGCGGCCTGCTGCCCCCGCCGCCCGGCACCCGGCTGCCCTACGACAAGGACAGCTCCTTCGTCCCCTCCGGCCGGGGCGTCAACGGCGAGTCGCTGGCCGGATCCTTCGACTACGTCGTCGCGATCGACTTCAACCGTGCGCGGGGCGTCTCCCCGCTGGATCCGACGAAGCCCGAGGGCGAGGCCAGGGGCGGCAACATCTGGCTGCACGTGGACCACGACGGCCCCTCCCAGGGCTGCGTCGGCATCCCCGCGGAGGGCATGCGCAAGGTCCTCCAGACCCTGGACCCGGCGGCGAAGCCGGTCATCGTGATGGGGCCGGCCGGCTTCTGAGCGCGTCCGGCCCGTGGCTCCGGTCGCGGACCAGCAGGGCGATGTACGCGAGGTCGAACACACCGCACAGCACACCCAGCCCGAGGATGAACGGCGCGTCCTCGATCACCCCGAAGAGCACGGTCGGGGCGAGGGTCCCGAGCCATTTGGCGACGGCGATGACCAGGCTCTGCCCGTGCGCCCCGCCGCGCCCCGCGAACAGTGCGATGAACAGCCCGGACATCAGCAGGTTCTGCAGGAACGCCGAGTACCGGGACGCGTCGTGCGCCCCGAAGTGCGCGAGGAAGAGCCACTGCACGGCGAAGGCGCTGCCGAAGACCAGCACGCCCCAGGCGGCGAACAGCGGCCGGGTGACGAACTCCGGCAGCTCGGCCCGCCCGAAGCGGAAGAACGTGTAGACGATCACCACATCGGCGACGGCCCACACGACGTTGACGACCCCCTGCGCGGACACGCCCCCGAGGAACTCGTTCACGGCGTACGTCGTCTCCCACGCGAAGTTGAGCGCGAGCGCGGCCACGGGCATCGCGTACGTCCGCTGCCGCAGCCCGAGCCGGATGGCCTCGGCGTACACGATGGTCCAGGCGACCCCACTGACCAGCGTCAGGAACAGCTCCACGCACATCTCCCCGTCTCACGCCCGGATCCCACCGATTCAGGCGCCGCACCTTAACCAACGGGCAGCGGCCCGCGACAGGCCGGCGCTCGGAACCGCTGCTGGTCGGCGCCGGGGGGAGGAGGAGGCAGGGGGTGTCGACCCCGTACGTGAAGGTTGGAGGTCCCCTCCTCCGCATCCCGGAGCGGCGGCCCGTGGGCGTGATCCCGATGGCGGCCGGATGGTGAATGTCCGCGCCCCACCCCTTGCCTGACGGTGCGTCAGCTACGACGATGGGCCCCGGCATCCGTATGACGAATCGTCAGGTGTCGGTGTCGGTGTCGGTGGTGGGGTCGCGGTGGCGACGTGGACGTGAGGCGGGGACGGCATGGCGCGCGTGTTTCCGGAAGGTCGGCTGGTCTACGGGATGCAGCTCCCGGTCCAGTCGCAGAGCACCCTCTACGCCGAGCCCTGGGAGGCGTCGGCGGGAGCCGCCGATCTGGCGGAGATCGCGCGGGCCGCGGACCGGGCGGGCTTCGCGTACCTGGCCTCGTGCGACCACGTGGCCATTCCCCGGCGGCTCGCCGGGCCCATGAGCACCGTCTGGTACGACCCGGTCGCCACCCTCTCCTTCCTGGCCGCGATCACCGAGCACGTACGGCTGCTCAGCCACGTCGCCATCGTCGGCCTGCGCCACCCGCTGATCAGCGCGAAGCAGTACGCGACCCTCGACCACCTTTCCGGCGGCCGGCTGATCCTCGGGGTCGGCGCCGGGCACGTGCAGGAGGAGTTCGAGGCCCTCGGCGTGGACTTCGCACGGCGCGGACCGCTGCTCGACGAGACCCTCGACGCACTGCGGGCGGCCCTCGGGCCCGAGGAGTACCCGGAGTTCGAGGGGGCGGCCTTCGCCTTCAAGGACCTCGGACAGCTGCCGCGCCCGGCCCAGGAGCGGATCCCCGTGTGGGTCGGCGGGTCCTCGCCCGCCGCCGTGCGCCGGGCGGCCGTACGCGGGGACGGCTGGCTCCCGCAGGGGGACCCGCGGGACAAGCTCCCGGCGCAGGTGGCCCGTATCCGGGAGCTGCGCGCCGCCGCCGGGGTGGCCGACCCCATCGAGATGGGCGCGATCACCGAGGCCCTGTACGTCGGTGAGCCCGGCTGGGACACCGGCCGGCGCACCCTCACCGGCAAGGCGGAGGCCCTCGCCGAGTCCCTGCGCGCGTACAAGGCGCTCGGCATCGACCAGATCCAGGTGCGCTTCCGCAGCCGCGACCGGGCCGAACTCATCGACCAGATCAGCGCTTTCGGGGCCGAGGTCGGCCCCCTCCTCAACGACTGACAGGGGTATCGGCATGGGCAAGCTGGACGGGCGCGTCGTCATCATCACGGGTGCGGCGCGCGGTCAGGGCGAGCAGGAGGCCCGGATCTTCGCCGCCGAGGGCGCGAAGGTGGTGCTGGGGGACGTACTGGACGAGCAGGGCGCCGCCGTGGCCAAGGAGATCGGCGAGGAGCGGGCCCGGTACGTACGGATGGACGTGAGCCGGGAGGAGGACTGGGCGGCCGCCGTGGCCGCCGCGAAGGAGGCCTTCGGCGAGATCAACGGCCTGGTCAACAACGCGGGCATCCTGCGTTTCAACGACCTGGTGAGCACCCCGCTGGAGGAGTTCCAGCAGATCATCCAGGTCAACCAGATCGGCGCCTTCCTCGGCATCAAGACGGTGGCCCCCGAGATCGGGGCGGCGGGCGGCGGCACCATCGTCAACACCTCTTCGTACACGGGCCTGACGGGCATGGCCTACGTGGGTGCCTACGCCGCCACCAAGGCCGCGATCCTGGGCCTGACCCGGGTGGCGGCGCTGGAGCTGGCCGCCAGGAACATCCGGGTCAACGCCATGTGCCCGGGCGCCGTGGACACCCCCATGGCCAACCCCGGGCTGCTGGACCCGGCGGGGATGACGGACGAGGCGCGGGACGCGATGGCGGACCTGTACAAGCGGGTCGTGCCGATGGGGCGGGTGGGCCGGCCGGAGGAGATCGCGCGCCTCGCCCTGTTCCTGACCAGCGAGGACTCCTCGTACATCACCGGCCAGCCCTTCGTGATCGACGGCGGCTGGATGGCGGGCGTCAGCATTCTCTGAGGCCGTATCTGATGGAGCGTCAGGTATTGACGGCTCCGGTGCGCGGTGGAACAGTCAACCTCATCAAATCTGACGCTACGTCAGAAACTTAAGGACGGTGAACCCCTTGGAATTCGGGCTCTTTGTGCAGGGATACGTGGCTGAGGCGCGTTCCAAGGTCGACCCCGAGGCAGAGCACAAGGCGCTGATCGAGGAGACCGAGTACGTCATCCAGGCCGACAAGTCCGGCTTCAAGTACGCCTGGGCCTCCGAGCACCACTTCCTGGAGGAGTACTCGCACCTCTCGGCGAACGAGGTCTTCCTCGGGTACCTCGCCCACGCCACCGAGCGCATCCACCTCGGCTCCGGCATCTTCAACCCCCTCGCCCCGGTGAACCACCCGGTCAAGGTTGCCGAGAAGGTCGCCATGCTCGACCACCTCTCCAAGGGCCGCTTCGAATTCGGCACCGGCCGCGGCGCGGGCAGCCACGAGATCCTCGGCTTCCTCCCGGGCATCGAGGACATGAACGGCACGAAGGAGATCTGGGAGGAGACCATCGCGGAATTCCCCAAGATGTTCCTCCAGGAGGAGTACGAGGGGTTCCAGGGCAAGCACTGGTCGCTGCCGCCGCGGAAGATCTTCCCCAAGCCGTACGGCAAGGCGCACCCGGCCATGTGGTACGCCGCCGGGTCCCCGTCCTCGTACGCCATGGCCGCGAAGAAGGGGCTCGGGGTCCTCGGCTTCAGCGTCCAGAAGGTCTCGGACATGCAGTGGGTCCTGGACCAGTACAAGACGGCCATTCAGGAGGCGAAGGCCATTGGGGCCTTCGTCAACGACAACGTCATGGTCACCTCGACCGCGATCTGCGCCGAGACCCACGACAAGGCCGTGGAGATCGCGGTCAACGCCAACATGAACCGCTTCCAGTCGCTGGTCTTCCGCTACCACGACACCTTCCCGCGGCCCGAGGCGATCCCGCAGTGGCCGGAGATCCTGCCCGAGTACAACGCGGAGATCATCGAGCTGCTGATCGCTGAGGAGCTGCTGATCTGCGGCGATCCGTCCGAGGTGCTGCAGCAGTGCAAGCGGTGGGAGTCGGCCGGGGCCGATCAGCTGTCCTTCGGGCTGCCGACGGGGGTGTCGTACGAGGACACGATGAACACCGTCAAGCTCATCGGGGAGCATGTGATCCCGAAGATCGACACGGATCCGGTGCACCGGACGACGCGCTTCCGCGAAGCCGCCTGATCCCGTGGGGGCCGCGCAACCCGGCCCCCCGGCCCCGCCCGGCCACTTCAGCCCTGCGGCCGATCCGGATCGGCCCGGCCATGCCAGCCCCGCCCGGCCACTTCAGCCTCGCCGGCGTTTGAGGCGCGGGTCCGGGCGGAGCCCGGTGCGGCCCGCCAGGGCCGTTCCCCTCCGCGGGGGCCCC